>NZ_JARBDC010000053.1:0-14920 GCF_036577625.1 Paenibacillus sp. GYB003
CGCCGAGCTCGTCCAGCGCCTGGGTCGTCCATACGACGGTCGCGCCGTCTTCGCGCAGCCTGCGGATGACGCGAAGCACGTCCGCCTTCGCTTCCGGATCGAGCATCGAGGTCGGCTCGTCCAGCAGCAGCGCGCGGGCTCCGGTCGCGATGGCGCCGGCGATGCACAGCAGCTGCTTCTGCCCGCCGGACAAATGCTCGACCGGCCGGTCCGGCGGAACGTCCAGCCCGACCGCGTCAAGCGCCGACCGGACGCGGGACGGCATCGCCTCCGGCGCGACGGCCATATTTTCCAGCCCGAAGCTTATATCCTCGTATACGGTTTCCCCGACAATTTGCGCATCCGGATTTTGGAACACGATCCGCGCGGGCTTATGCGGTCCGCATGCCTGCTCCGTTTCGCCGCCCGCGACTTCGGCCAGACCGGCCAGGGCGCGCAGCAGCGTGCTTTTGCCGCTGCCGTTGCGGCCGACGACGGCGACGCATTCGCCTTCGTCGATTCGCAAGTTCAACCGGCGCAGCACCGTCTCCGAACCGTTCCCGGTTTGCAGCGCGACGTCGGCGTCTTTCAGCATCCATAGGGGCCGCACCGCGAGCCGCCTCCTTTCGTCCCGTAAACGTAAACCTAATTATAAAGAAAAATGGTTGACAATCAAATCGGCATCCTGTAACTTCGAATATGGTAACACAAGAACGGCTTTCGGTCGAAGCCTTTTCGGCGCGCCCGTATGCTTCGAACCGCCGGTACGCATCCATCCCCGTCCGCCGCCGGCTGGCGGACTTTTTTCAAAGAAAGAGAGGAATCGTTCATGTCTACGGCCCGCCGTCCGTTATTTTCGGTTCAAGGCATCGTATTCAGCGCCCTGTTCGGCGCCCTTATGTCGGTCATGAGCTTTGCCCAAATTAAGCTCGGCTTCTCCCCCGTGCCGATTACGCTCGAAAACTTGGCCGTCATGCTGGCCGGCGCTTTGCTCGGCGCGTATTACGGCTTTTTCAGCATTTTTCTCGTCGTGTTTTTGCTCGTGCTCGGGCTGCCCCTGCTTCACGGGCAAGGGGGACTCGGCCTCGTGCTCGGCCCGACCGGCGGCTTTATATGGATGTTCCCGATCAGCGCCATGCTCATCGGCTGGCTCGTCGGCAAAATCAAAGGCAGCGGCTGGGCTTCCTACGTCGCCGTCTTCCTCGTCATCGAGCTGTTCGGCTCGCTGCTGCTGTACGTTTCGGGCGTCCCCTGGTTCGCCCATAAATACGGCGTCTCGCTCGGCAAGGCGCTTGCGCTCAGCTGCTTTCCGTATTTGCCCGGCGACGTGGTCAAGGCGCTGGCCGCTACGCTGATCGTCATGCCGATCCGCCGCATTTTTCCGCGCCCGAAGTAAAACGAACGGACGGCATCGATGCCGTCCGTTCGGACGTTTCAAGCAACACGGCTCCGGTGAGCGGTCATCGCTTCACACGAACTCCCGCCACTTTGGAAGAAGGCAGCATGCCCGCTTTGGCTGTTCCGGTCAACGTATCTCCATAAACGGAAACCGTAAATGTCAAATTTAGACGCATCGGCTTTCTCACGGCTAACGACCATGACATTCGGCCGTCCCGAATGCGCGGATCGATCAGGTCAACCACCTCGTCCCCTTGCCGGAACTCGCCGCGAATAACGCCGTTTGTCGTCGATATCGTCAGCTGGACGGAAATTTTGCCGACAGGGGTAGTGATCGTAACGTCCCATTGTCCATCGAAGGCAAGAGGGGAAGAGCGAGCCGCCGAAACCGGAACCGCGGATTCGGGCAACGGCGCCTCCGAATCGGTTTGCGTCGAACGGCGCTCGAGCGGTTCCGCGCCTACGGCGCGCCAAACGGTGCCTCTGCGCTCGTATTCGAACAGCTTTTCCACGGCATGAGAAATTTGCGGCCCGAGCTCCCGCTCCACCAAGTACAACGCGGCATCGAGGCCCGACGTTACGCCCCCTCCGGTCACCAATCTTCCGTCCGCGACGACCCGTGCCGGAACGGGCTTGGCCCCGGCGGCGCCCAGCGCCTCCATGCCGAGGTAATGGGTGACGGCGTACCGCTCCTCCAGCAGCCCGTCCATGGCCAGCAGCATCGCGCCCCCGCACACCGTACAAACGGTAACGTTGTCCAGCAGCATCGCCTGTCTTAAAACAAGAATCAGCTCCGTATCGAGCGCTTGCTTCAGCCGCGTCAGGACGGCGTCCGGTCCCGAATCGTCCGGGCCGACCGTGCCCATCGCGCCGGGGACGATCAGGATGCCGCCGGCCCCGGGATCGATTTTGCCGCCGGCCGCCAAGCCGGGGCCGTTCATTCCGCTCGCGACCGTCCTTGCGCCTTCGGCGCTGACGAAAGAGACGTCGATTTCTTTGCCGCTGAGCATTTTTGCGGCCGTGAACACTTCATAAGGACCGATGACATCCATCCAGTCGAAGCCGTCGAACAGCACGATTTGTACACGAAGCAAGAAGATCCCTCCTTCAGTTCGATTACGTTCCCCCCGGTACATCTAGGCCATCCACTTTTTGCGGAGGACGAGCTCCGCCAACGCCAGATTGAGCAGTATGCCGCCCCATACCGCAAGCCCGTACGAAGCCTCATACGACAGTCCGAGTCCGTGCTCGCCGATCGGCAGGACGATATGAATCGTCAGATTGGCGTAAGTAAGAAAAAAACTTCGCGTAATCCATTGCGTATGCTTCGCCGTATTTTTACGGCGAATATGAACGTACCCGAGCCAGGTGGTCGCCAGCCATAACAGGTTTAAAACGAGAAATCCCGCGATCGTCCAGCTCCCCTCGGCAAACCACGACACATACAAACCCGGGACAATATTCAGCAAAACGGATCCAACGTAAATGCGCCCGTTCCATCTGTGCCAGGCGGGCGATTTCAGACGAATGCCGCGAATCGCGCCTATCGGCCCCGCCAGCAGCGAAATTACGGCCAAAATAATGTGGGCCCGCAGCAAGAACATCCATAACCCGCGGTCGGCGGCGAACGATTCCTTGGCGGCGATCAGCTTCGCGAATTCGGGATCCGACACGAAATTTTTCGTTATCGTATGCATCATCCACATCAACGAGACGACAACGAATACGACGACCATACCCCTCTTTTTTCCGGTTTGACTGTTCACATCGGCATACCGTCCTTTGTTTTGGTTTGAAGAGACCTTATGCTCGCAAAAAAATCGGACCGGACGGTCCGGTCCGTTCGCTTTCATTATACGCGGACTGCCGGTATATTTGAATAGACAACTTTGAGCGATCCGTGACAAAATAAAGAAACAGCGATTGTCCGGGCAGGGGGAACAAGTCATGAAGAAGCGGGACGAGGTCAAAGACAAAATCATCGACCATGCCATCTTTTTATTCAATACAAAAGGCATTGCGCAAACGTCCGTTCACGATATTATGCAGGCGACCGGTTTGCCCAAAGGGGCGATTTACCGCCGGTTCGACACGAAGGAGCAAATCGTGCTCGCGGCCTTCGAACAGTCGGGGCGCATTTTGAAGGACTTCTTCGTTCAGGCGGAGCGGCAAGGGAACACGGCCCTCGACAAACTGATGGCGATTTCGGCCGTTTACCAGGACGCGGTCGACAATCCGCCGATTCCGGGCGGCTGTCCGCTGCTGAATACCGCGGTCGAAAGCGACGGGACGTTCCCCGAGCTGAAGCAACGGGCGGCCGAAGCCTACCATGGCATGGTCCGGTTCGTCCAATCGATTATCGAGCAGGGCGTTCGAAACGGGGAACTGCGTCCGGACATCGAAGCCGCCCCGTTCGCCTCGTTTTTGATCGACTCGATGGAAGGGGCGATCATGGCGAGCCGGCTGACGGGCAGCAACGATCCGATCGCGCGCAACATGAAGTACGCGGAGCAATTGATAAAGACGTATTATGTCCGCAAAGACGGCGAGTAACGAAACGTTGTTGTCTGAACGGGCTCAACGACTTAATCGTATTTGGCCATAATCTCCGCCAGCAGCCGCTTCAACTCGCCGATCAGCTCCGGAGGGCTTTTCACCGTCGCCTCGCCGCCCAATCCGACGAAAAATTTCGCGTAAAACGCGAGGTCGCTCCGGGGAATCGGTCCTTCCAGCCACCCGGTGCCGTCTTCCCGGGTATGCAGATGGGAGCCGAGCCATAAGACGGCCTCGCACATTTGAACGCCTCTCGGGCTCAGCTCCGCATAAAGCCCGGTCGTATGTTTCCCGGCGCGGAAAAAGGACTCTTTGTTTCCGAGATGGACATGCCGCAAATCGACCGGCTCCGTACCGTCGTCGGCGTATGCCGCCGAATAAATCCGATCGCAGCGAAAGACGCGATAATCGTTGCGGAGAAAGCAGTAAGCGGGACAAAACCATAAGCCGTTATTGGCATAAATGCCGATCGGCTGAATGTTGCGGCACGCCCGCTCCTCCCCCGCCCCGTACTCGATGCGCAGCACCTGCTGCCGCACGGCCGCCTCGAGCAGAATCGATAAATACGGAGACTCCTTTTGCCGCGTCGGCGTCACGAAGTCGACCCGGTTTTTCATTTGATCGATACGGTCGCGGACGTCCCCGGACATGTGCAAGTAAAACTTGTTCAGCGCGGAAGCGGATTCCGCCTCGAACGGCAAGGACGAATAATGGCGAAGCGCATACGCCGCGAAAAACATCGCGACCGCCTCTTCCTCGGAAAACGCGATAGGCGGCAAAATGCGTTCCTTCAACACCTGATAGCCCCCGTGTGGGCCAACCTCCGAATAAAGCGGCACCCCCAGCTCGCTCAGCTCCTGCAAATCCCTCAGCATCGTTCTCGTCGATACGCCGAACTCCCGGGCAAGCTCTTTGACCGTAAATTTCCGTTTTCGGTTGACCGTCATCATCAAGTCCAACAGCCGTTTCGATTTCGACATGGCTCCGCCCCGCTCATTTTATAATTTGTGACAACTTTTGTCACCATTATCCTCTACAATAGGGCTCAAGATCAACCAATAAAAAAGGAAATGGTGAGCCAGATGAGTCGAATAACCGCGTTGTTTTTTATGATCATGTTCATGATCGGGACGGATACGTTTCTGATTTCTCCGCTCCTTCCGACACTGCAAACGATGTTCGGCGTGCCGACCGAAACGGCGGGATGGATGATGGGCGCCTATACGCTCGGTTCGGCGGCGTTCGCGCTGATCGCCGGACCGTTGTCCGACGGCTGGGATCGGAAAAAGGTGCTGCTGTCCGGCCTGGCTTGCTTCGCGATCTCCACTTTCCTGTGCGGCTTCGCCGTCGATTTTTGGACGATGTGCCTGTTTCGCTTTCTGGCCGGAGTGAGCGCGGCGTTTACGGCGCCGCAAGTATGGGCTTCCATTCCGGCTCTGGTCCCCCCGGACAAAATCGGCAAAGCGCTCGGCGTCGCCTATGCAGGGCTCGCCGTTTCGCAAGCGCTCGGCGTGCCGATCGGAAGCTTTCTCGCCGCAAGCCATTGGTCCGTTCCGTTTTGGACGATCGGCGCATACTCGCTGGCGCTCGCGGCCGCGGTCTTCTTCGCCGTTCCCGGCATGAAGCCGCGCGTGCGGCAGGGCGTCAAGCCGCCCGTGTTCACACGGTACATCCCCCTGCTGACCAGCGGCAAAGCGAGAGGCACGTTTCTCGCTTACTTTTTCGTCCATTTGGGAAGCAGCGCCGCCTTCGCGTTTCTCGGGAAGTGGATGGCGGACCGGTTTTCTCTGTCCGTCGACGAGACGGGGTATGTGATCGTTTTTCTGGGACTCGGCAACTTCCTCGGCAGCTTATGCAGCCCTTATGTGACCAAAGCGCTAAGCCCGTTTCGGACGATGGCGGCGGGAATGCTTATCGTTGCTGCGGCTTACGCCGCCTTGCCCCATGCGTCGTCGGTGAACGTCGTCAAAGCGGTCGCCTTTTTCATATTCGCCATTCTCGGCATTTTGTTCCCGCTTATGGTCGGTCTGATGAACGGCTTGAATCCGACGATTCGCGGCACCATTTCCAGTCTCGCCACCTCGACGATGAACGCGGCGACGACGTTCGGGGCTTGGACGGCCGGAGCGCTTTACGCGGCGTTTCACGGCTATTCCGCCGTCGGTCTGTTTACGGGACTTTGCGTGGCGTGCTCGCTGCTCGCCTTTATTTCGAGCGGGGTTTTGTCGAAGCAGGCGGAAAAAGCCGGTTCCGAAGCCGAGCCCGCTCTGTAAATCGTGTGGCATCGTTTCTAGAAAAACGGGTGTCGACGTATATCGAGGAAGAGCGCAAGCAGTCGGCTTCCGAAACGTAACGGACGCCACGGCGCTTATTTCGCGAAAATCGGCCGTTTTCCAATCGTAACGGACACCACTGCGCTTATTTGCTCCGATCCGCCGTCCAAAAGGGGGTTTTTCGCCAAATAGGTGCGCCTGTGTCCGTTAGAAAACAAATAAGCCGAAATGAGGCTCATTAGGGGCCGCCATGTCCGTTAGACATTTGAAACTTGGGGCCCGTCCCGCCGCCGCCCCATACTCGCCCCCCGCTCCAACTCCCGACGACGCCGGCGCAGGTCAACCGAGCCGGTGTCGCCGTGTCCCGCCGCCGGCAGCAGAAAACCCGCTCCGGCTTTGGTGTTTAAGCGAAGGTCGGGACGGACGATTTTTTCTGTGCAAACCGATTGCACGCCGAAACGTCGGCGCATCGGGAAGCGAGCTGGAAATGCTCCCGCTATTTTCGGTCGTTTCCCGTTTCCGGGCAAACCAACGGGAAAACGTCCCGCTAATTTCGTCCAAACCGTGCATTTCGCCGATACTACGCCATTTTATCGGGAGCTTCTCCCGGTATTTCGAAAACGACGCCTATACGAGCACGAGTGAACAGGAGATTTTCCCGTTCGCTCGATTCCGGCGACCCGCCCGTAAGATAGGATACGGCGGACGCGGAAACAAAAGGCGCTGCTTTTTACGTCCTTTAGCGTACATGTTCGGTCATCCGAACCACGGGATCATCAAAAAGGAACCCGAGAAGATATATGTTCCTTAATACTAAAAAAGAACGCCCCCGTGCTTCGCGCGGGCAGCGTCCTTCGCATTTATCGTTCGATTTTGCGCGATACGGCGACCAAACAGACGAGAAACGCGCCGCACAGCAGCGCGATGAAGCCGTAGCCGCCGAAGACGTCGTAACGGGCCGAGAAGTAGCCGAAGCCGACGCCCGCCAATATGTGCACCGCATTCAGCCCGAGCGATTGGAACGAATCGATCGTCGCCCGCATCGAGGAATCGATCCGGTGATGCAAATAGCCGGAGGCGAGCGGCTCCATAATGCCGGAAACCAAGCAGACAACCAGCAGCGCCGCGAGGCCGGCAAAGTCTTGGCTGGCGGCGGAGCAAGCGAAGCCGGCTGCGATTGCCGTCATTGCGCCGACGAGCAGCGTCCTGCTGCCGAACCGGCCGAGCAGCGCATGCGCCAGCACGTTGCCGGGCAGCCGCAGCAGCATGAGCGCGGCGGACAAAACGCCGAAGCCAGCGACCGGTATGTCCAATCGGTTTGCGTACAGCTGCCAAAACTCGTCGACGAAGCCGATCGCCGCGCCCGTCACCATCCCCGACGACACGACGAGGCTGACCCCCGGGTTCGTCCGGAAAAAGCGCAGCGATGCCGTAACGTATCGCTTGAACGGGATCGTCTCGTCATCCGCATCGTTTTCCGCGTCGGTCCGCGCCGGTTCGACCAGCAGTGTCGAGAAGATCATGGCGAGCAGCGCGCTTCCCAGCGAAATCCAGTAATTCAGCTCGAGGCCGAACCGATCCGCGAGCAGGCTGCCGCACAGGGCGGCGATCATCGCGGCCCCGAAGTCGCACGCGTTCAAGCGGCCGAGCTGCTTTTCGAACGAAGCCGCCTTACCCTGCAGCTTCAAAGAGTCGTAAAGCAATGCGTTTTCCGAGCCGCTCCCGGCCGAACGGCTGATCCCCGCCAGGAAGACGACGAGGGCGAAATGCCAAAATTCCGTCGCGGCGAGCAGGATCGCGAACTCGCAGCAGGCGAGCGCCGCGCTCAGCACGAGCATCTTTTTGCGGCCCCATCTGTCGGCCAGTATGCCGGTCGGAACTTCCAGAAGGACGACCGTCAGCGCGAAAATAATTTCCGTATACACGACCATCTGGATGGTCATGCCCCGCTCCTCCCAATACAGCCTTTCGATGACGTAGGCCGGGACGAGGCCGGAGCAAAATCGGAGCGCGAACAGCGTCCGAACGTTCGTTGCGAAGTTCATAGGGAGCTCCCTTCCGAATTCCGATTGACCTGACGGACTCGATCGCAAATCGGGGGGCGCTCTCGGAAAGCTCGCGGCTATCGATTAGCAGGGAGGTCTGATGAACGAACTCATGGCTCCATCTCCTTCGTTTCGCATTTATTCGTAGTTTCACCTTATATCCCGGAGCGCGCAGCGTCAAGCCTGTCGGCCGGCGCGGCAACGTTTCGGGAGTCGGCCGCTTGCGGGGTGCAACTTTTGCATCGCGCCTTCGTCTAAACGTTCGATATCCATTTTCGGGAAAAGGGAGTGCCGCTTTTGATTCGTCGCATTTGCCTCGGCTTGCTTCTTCTGGCCGTCGCCGCAGCCTTGCCCGCGCCAATCGGCGAAGCCGCCGGCTCCGGCATCGCCGCAACCGTCCCCGATACGCCGATCCGCGTGAACGGGCAGCCGGTCGACAACGCCCATGCGAAATACCCGTTTCTGCTTTATCGCGATATTACGTATCTGCCGCTCACTTGGGACCATACGAGCGCGCTCGGCATTCAATTGTTTTGGGACGAAGACGGAACGATGCATATCGCCGGCGGCTATGGACGGGGCGCAGGGAATTTCATCGGCTGGAGCAAACAACCGTTCCGGCAGGATTTGTCCGCCGAACGTCGTTTAGGCGGTACGGTTGCCGTATCGAAGGCCGCCTTGCCGGTCGTCATCGAAAACGAGCCGATCGACAACGAACGGGAGACGTACCCGCTGCTCGAGTATCAAGGAATCGTCTATTTGCCGCTTACGTGGCATTTCGCGCACGAGCTGCTGCATCTCCCCATGAGCTGGGATCCGGCCGGGGGCTTGAACGTCGTCGGCGGCCAGCAGCCGATATTGGGCTCGATCGTATACGACGACGCCGACTATTTGTATATCGGCTCCGTCATAATTACGGAGCCTTGGCAAGGCGGTCTGATGAAAGTTCATAAGTCGCTGGAGCAGAAACCGGTCTGGATGACCAAAGAGGAGACGCAGCAGGTGCAAGACAAGATCGATCGCGCACGCTCGGCGGACCCGTACCGCGGAATCGCGGCCGAGACGGAGGCGCGCGAAGACGGGCTTTATTTCAAGGGACTGAAGCTGCTGGAACGGCCGGAGATGTCCGCGCCCGGATCGATGCCGGCGAAGCTGGAATGGACCGCGAAGGAATTCAAGCTGGAGGAAAGCAAATCGTTGCTGGCCGTCCAGCGGCGCATGGCGTACGAGGGCGCGAGCCGGTCGATGGATACGACGTTCGTTTTCTTGATCGCGGGCGGCAAAGCGGCCTTCATCGAAGAGTTGAAGCGGGAGCCGTACCGGGTTATCCCGAACGGGGACGGCAGCTATTGGATCGCCGCCGACGGCCGGACGACGATTCGCCATTTGACGATCGATTCGTATCCGCTCGCGCTGCTCGACCCGCAAGGCAACGTTCGTCTCATGAACAAGGAGTGGGACGAAATGCGCATCGCCGTTCTCGGCCTCGAGCAGGCGGATCCGCATGCGGGCGACGGCCGGTTGTACGTCGAATTGGGCGGCGTGACCGCGGATGGCGCAAACGCGAACGGCTTGGGCGGCTTATACGCCGTAGACGCCGATGCGAATTTGACGAAAATGCACGATCCGCTGTCGGGAACGCGGTCATTTTATTTGGGGGCCGATAAGCGGTTGTACTCGTTGACGGAGCCTAACACCGTTACCGACGTCAGCGAAGGCAAAGCGGCCATGTGGTACGATTACGAGCTCGCGGGTAGCGAGTAAACGCGCCGCAGCGGACGGAAGCGTACGAAACGAAACATCCGGCCCTGCGCTGCGGCAAGGGCCGGATGTTTCGTTTAGGCGTTGACCCGCTTCAGCTTCGTCAGACGGCCGTCGGAAATCCACTCGGCGACGTACACATCGCCGCGCGAATCGACGCACAAGCCGTGCGGGGAGCTAAATCGGCCGAGCCTGAAGTACGACTTCGGCAAGTTCGGCCAGCCCGCCTGCTTGTATGCTTGCTGGTCTTCTCCCAGATGGGTCAGCAGCCGGTCGTGCTCGTCGAAAATCGTCACCCTGCTGTTCAGATCGGGAAAGTACATCCGTCCTTCATGAAAGTAAAAGCTGCAAGGCCGATCCATATCGTGATCGATAAACCGTTTGTGCGCGCCGTCCGGCGTAAACACCTGAATGCGGTTGTTGCCGCGGTCGGCCACGTACAGCTCCGTCTCCCCGCCGGACGTTTTCACGGAAATCCCGTGCGGACACTTCATGAGGCCGGGCTCGCTGCCGGTCCCTCCCCACGAAAACAGCCATTCGCCCGAGGCGGAATAGCGATGAATCCAGTTTTGGCCGTATCCGTCCGTCACGTAAATGTCTCCGTTCGGTGCGACGGCGATATCGGTCGGCCGGTACGGCTTGCCTTCCCCGTAAACGTCCGGCAAATCCGGCTTGTCGAGCCGCAGAACGACCTCCCCCTGCAGCGTCGTTTTTACGACGGCGCCGGTATTGCAGTCCGATATGTACAAATATTCGCCGTCCCGCTCGCGGTGCAAATAAAACCCGTGGGCGTTATCGCCGATCCCGTCCGCATGCCATGCCGTCAAAAAACGTCCTTCGCGGTCGAACACGACCACATTCGGCTTGGACGTATGCAGCACATAAATGCGGTCCTCCGCGTCCGCAACGATCCCGTGCGTATACCCGAAGGCGTAGCCTTCCGGCAGCCGGCCCCAGCCTTCCACCGCTTCGAACTGCATCGCGCTCGTCCCTGTCCGCAAAACGCATCCCCTGCCTTCCCTCATCCGATAATTAAATAAGGCGCCTCGCGCGCCAAAACTTCTCCATCTCCCCCTGATGTGTGCCGCCGGCGGTTTTACGGTTCACCTCCCGGTTGGACGCCGACACCTGATCGAATACCTATATTGTAGGCGGCGGGTACGCAAAAAGAAATAAACGATCCTGCTAAAATATACAGTTCGTTAAAAAACAGTTGCATAAACTAATAACATTAGTTATTATAAAACTAACGATATTAGTTAAAACGCGAACGAGGTGTTTTCTTATGAGAACGATTCAAATGGGCCCGATTTATCAGCTCTCGTTTATGCCCCGTCTGTTTCCGGTCAACTGCTATTTCGTCGAAGAGACGGACGGCCTGACGCTGATCGACGCCGCGCTGCCGTACAGCGCCAAGGCGATTCTCCGCACGGCGGAGCGGATCGGCAAACCGATCGCGCGCATCGTCCTGACGCATGCGCACGACGACCATATCGGCGCGCTCGACGCGCTGAAGGCCGCGCTCCCGGACGTCCCGGTCCATCTCTCGGCGCGCGACGCCCGGCTGCTTGCCGGAGACTTGTCGCTCGATCCGAACGAGCCGCAAACGCCGCTGCGCGGCGGCATACCGAAAGGCGTCCGCACGCGGCCCGACGTTCTGCTCGCGGACGGCGACCGGATCGGCTCGCTGCAGGCGATCGCCGTCCCCGGACATACGCCTGGATCGATGGCGTTTTTCGATACGCGCAGCCGCGCGGTGATCGCCGGGGACGCCATGCAGACGAGAGGCGGAGTCGCCGTGTCGGGGCAGCTGAAGCCGCTGTTCCCGTTTCCCGCCATGGCTACATGGAGCAAGGAAGCGGCGCTCGCAAGCGCGCGGAAGCTGAAGGAGCTTCGGCCGTCCCTGCTCGCGGTCGGGCACGGCCGCATGCTGCCGCAGCCGCCGGCCGCCATCGACCGCGCCATTGCCGAAGCCGAGAAAAACATCGGCCGGACGTTATCCGGAAGGAGCGTATGACCCGTGCCCCGAATCGGACTCGATCAACAAACCGTCCTGCAGGCGGCCGCCGACATCGCCGACGAACAAGGAATCGAAGCGCTGACGCTCGCCGGTCTCGCCAAAAAGCTGAACATTCGCACGCCTTCGCTGTACAACCACGTGAACGGGTTGCCCGGCCTTCGACACAAGCTGGCCGCGCACGGACTGACGCTGCTGTACGAGCAGCTCGTCCGTTCGGCCGTCGGCCGCTCCGGCGACGAGGCGATCCGCGCGTTCGGGCAAGCGTACCTCGCGTTCGCGCGCGCCCACCCCGGCTTGTACGAGCTGACGCTCGGAGCGCCCGACCCGGAAGCGCCGGATGTCGTGCAGGTCGGGCAGAAGCTCGTCGACCTGCTCGTGCGCATTATGGACGGCTACGAGATGTCGGAGGAGCAAGCTCTGCACGCTGTCCGCGGCCTGCGCAGCGTGCTGCACGGCTTCGCTTCGCTCGAGCGGAAAGGCGGCTTCGGACTGCCGCTCGATCTGGACGACAGCTTTCGGCTTCTGGTCGACGCATTTTTGGCCGGATTGCGTACGATGACCGGCCGTGACGCCGACGCCTGCAAGGAAGGAGGGGACGGCGAATGATCGCCGCTCGGGGCGCGATTGCCGCCGTCTTTTTCCTGCTCGAGCTCGGGGCGCTGGCCGCCTTCGGCTATTGGGGGTTTCACCTGAGCAAAGGCTGGATCGTCAAAATTGCGGTCGGCCTCGGCGCCCCGCTGCTTGCCGCCGTTTTCTGGGGGACGTTCGTCGCGCCGAAAGCTGCGTTCCCCGTTGCCCTCCCCGTCCGCGCCGTGCTGCAGCTGCTCGTATTCGGGCTGGCATCGGCCGCCCTGTACGCGTCGGGCCATACGAGGCTGGCCGCCGGCTTTCTGGCCGTCTCGATCGTCGAAGTCGCGCTGAATGACGCAATGGATCGGGCGGCCTAAAAGCTTCCGGGTCGAAGCCAATCCGGCGGAGCCGGAGCGTAAAAAAACCCGCGCGGCCCAAGCCGCGCGGACGATAGATTCGCTTCAGGAATGCTTTCTGCGGAACAGCAGCCACCGGTACCGGACGAAGCAGCCGACGCAGAAGCCGCAGATCGCCACGAACGCCGCGCCGGCAACCATCGCGGAGAACGCGTACGCCATGACCGGCCATTCGAAGGCAAACCCGAGCAGCGCCAACAGCAAAAACGTTACGGCGAGCACCTGGTTGAACTGCTGCCCCGCCTTGTCCTCGGGGACGTAAGCGGTGAGCGGCTTGCGTAAAAACAGTTTGGCCAGCCGCATGATCGGGTTGAAATCGAAGATGACGCCGAACGCTCCGGCCAGCAGCGGGACGGCCAATATCCAGTAAGCGCCGGTCGCCCACGTCAGCACGACGGCGAGGACGATCGCCCACTGGTTGACTCTGACGAGCGGTCTCGGAATGAAATCCGGTCTGTCGCCCATGCGATTCCCTCTTTTCCTGTAGGATTAACTAGAATTATACACGCACAGGCTTCGTTTGTGAACGCCGCCGCCCTCCCCATTCGAAACGCGAAAAAACTCCGCCCGGCGCCGTCACGTAAACGGCCGAATGGAGTTTTTTCAATCCGATCCTTATTCGTTCTTTTCGGCCGGGGCCGCCAGCAGAACGATTTTCGAAGCGGCGCCGATCGGCGGCAAGCTTTTCGTCAGCATCGGGCCGTAAAACCCGACCACTTTCGCGCCCTTCGCCAGCTCGCTCGGCTCGACCGGCTCGCCGTTCGTATCGACCAGCTTCGTCTCCTCCGTCAAACGGAGAACGACCTCGTCCGGGGTCGTGTCGGTCAGCCCTTCCCCTTTAATGCGCAAACTCGTCGTTCCGTTATCGCCGGTGCGCACTTCCTCGATCAATCCGGCCGTGCCGAGCGCATCTTGTTCGGCGGCTTGCTCCGTCACGACGATTTTATAGGTCGGCGTTTGCGGAGGCAGGCTCATCGTCATGATGAGCGAATGCTCGGCCTCCACCTGCATCCCGATCGCGAGATCGGCGAAGCTCAGCTTCGCGCCGTCCGCTTTTTCGTATACGGTATCCGGGCCGATGTTCAGCACGAGACCGTCCGTTCCGATCCCGTTGATGCGGACCGTTTGGCGACCTCCGTTTTCGTAAACGGAAGTAACGACGCCTTTCGTCACGGCCGTTTTCCGCTGTTCGCCGGCCGTGATGGAAATCGACGCCCCTTCCGCGTTCACGTTCGCGCGCAGCACTTTGCCGACGAACGAGGCCGGGACGTACGTTTTGCTGTCCGTCAGCTCCGGCGCCGTCCCGAGCGTTATGTACATCTTGTTCACGCCGTACCGGTCCTCGCCGAGCTTGACGCGGGTCCACAGCGCTTGGCCGGTTACTTCCGCCGTCTTGTCCGCGTCGTTCCACGTTACGGTCAAGCCGAGCGCCTCGGCGACGTCGCGAAGCGGCACCATCGCTTCCTTGCCGTCCGGCTTCCAATAGGCGCCGGTTTCGATCGTTTTATCGTCAACCGTAATTTTCATATGCTGCGGAATCGCCGCCGAAATGACCCGGATGCCGGTTTGCTGCGCCGCGTTGTCGTTCGATGCGTAAGCCGCCGTCCCGGTAACGGAAACGGACAGCGCGAAGATGGCCGCGATACCGGTTTTCAAATGTTTTTTCAATGCGTAACATTCCTTTCCTTCTGTTTTTCAAGCTGCTTACATCTACTCTAACGACGTTATTTCCGGTATTGTTGCAAAACGGCTAAAAAAAGCTTCAAACGCCCAACTCCCTGATATTATCCCCTTACGGTAGACAGTGAAAAAAGAGTTCATGATATCATGGATTCAGCACTGTTGACCGGAGGGGATTTTTTTATGCCACCCAAGAAGGGGCAAAAGTTTAATCGTTATGATGAA
>NZ_JARBDC010000054.1:0-47995 GCF_036577625.1 Paenibacillus sp. GYB003
TCGCCGCCGCCGCCGCGCCTGCTTACGCGCCTGCCGGCGCGCCGAACACGTGCTCGCGCAGCGCCCGCTTCGCCGCGTCGGCGTCCGCTTGGCGCAGCGCGCTCAAGTAGCGCTCGTGCTCGGCCGCGATGCGCGGCGTGTCGGCGGTCCGGCCGCTCCCTTCCGCCGCCTGGCGAACGAACAGCTCGGCCAGCCTCGACAGCGATTCGTTGCGCAGCGCCTCGACGATCGCCAGATGCAGCCGGACGTCCGCTTCGGCGGCTTCCTCCGGCGACGCGGCCCGCGCCGTCTCGGCCCAACGCGCGAGGTCGGCGAACGGCAGCTTGGCGCCCGTCCGGATCGCTTCGTCGACGGCGGCGGCTTCGAGCAGGTAGCGCACTTCGAGCATCTCGCGGCCGGTTTCGGCGGACAGGCGGGCGGCGAACGCTAGCTGCTCGAGCAGCGGGCTTATGCCGTTCGCGGCGATGAACGCCCCTTCGCCATGGCGAATTTCGAGGATGCCGGCGCTTTCGAGCGAACGAAGCGCCTCGCGCAGGATCGCCCGGCTCACCTGCATCACCTGCGACAGCTCCCGTTCGGCGGGAAGCTTGCTGCCCGCGGTCAAACGGTGTTCCGCGATGTACTGCTTCAAATTTTGCACAACCAGCTTGCTGAGCGTATATCGTTCCGCTTTCTCGATCGGTTTCATCGGTTCGTCATGCTCCTTGTTTCAATGGTCAGACCACAATACTGTCATCGTATAACGTTGCTTCGGCCGTGTCAACAAGCTGCGAACCGGTTGACAAATCCGGGCGCCGGGGGCAATATTTTCGTATCAAACCGTATGGGGAGGCAGATATCGCTTTGAAACCGAATCTTCTACTCATTACCGTCGACCAAATGCGTTGGGACTGTTTAAGCGCTATCGGCCATCCCGTCGTGGAGACGCCCAACCTGGATCAGCTCGTCGGCAGCGGGGTCGCGTTCACGAGCGCCTACTCGGCCACGCCGTCGTGCATACCGGCGAGAGCCGCGATCATTACCGGGATGAGCCAACGATCGCACGGACGCGTCGGGTACAAGGACAAAGTCCCGTGGAACTATGCGCATACGCTTCCCGGGGAGCTGGCGAATGCCGGCTACCATACGCAATGCGTCGGCAAAATGCACGTTTACCCGGCCCGCAATTTGTGCGGCTTCCACAATATCGTGCTTCATGACGGGTACCTGCATTACAACCGGAGCCGCCATACGGCGTACGGGGACCATTTCGACCAGGCGGACGATTACTTGCACTGGCTGCGGCAAACGGCCGGAAGCGAGCTCGACATCACCGATCTCGGTCTCGACTGCAACGCCTCCACTGTGGCGAGACCGTGGCATTTGCCCGAGCATTTGCATCCGACGAACTGGTGCGTCAGCCAGTCGATCGATTTTTTGCGCCGCCGCGATACCGGCAAGCCGTTCTTTTTGTGGACGTCGTTCGTTCGTCCGCATTCGCCGCTCGATCCGCCGCAAGCGTATTTCGACATGTACAAAGACGCGGACATGCCGGACTGTCCCGTCGGCGACTGGGTCGACGAAGAAGCGGCGCTGCGGGCGGCTCCCGCGCCGAACGCGATCGTCGGCAAGCTGCCGAAGCGCAGGCTGGACCGGGCCAAAGCGGCCTACTACGCGCTCATTACGCATATCGACGACCAGATCGGCCGGCTGCTGAACGCGCTGGGCGAGCACGGCGTGCTGAACGATACGGTCGTCTTGTTTACGTCCGATCACGGCGAACTGATGGGCGATCATCATTATTTCCGCAAAGCGCTTCCGTACGAAGGCAGCGCCAAGGTGCCGTTTCTCGTCTACGATCCGGGAAACCGGCTCGGGCTTGCGAAAGGCGGCCGGGTCGAAAGCGTCGTCGAGCTGCGCGACATTATGCCGACGCTGCTCGATGCGGCTGGCGTTCCGATCCCGGACACGGTCGAAGGCGCCAGCTTGCTGCCGCTTTGCAGAGGGGAGCGGACGCCGTGGCGCGGCTACATTCACGGGGAGCATTCGTTCGGCGCGCTGTCCAACCATTATGCGACCGACGGCCGGGAAAAATATATTTGGTTTTCGCAAACGGGCGAGGAGCAATTTTTCGATTTGGTCGCCGATCCGCAGGAGCTGCGCAACTTGGCCAACGAGAAGGAAGCGCGTGCGCGGGTGTCGTTATGGCGGAAGCGGGTCGCGGCCGAGCTGGAAGGGCGCGAGGAAGGATATGCGCAAAACGGCGAGCTCATAGCCGGTCGGCCGCCGCGAGCGTGTTTGGCCCATTTGGAGGCACAGTAACCGGCGGCGATTCGTCGGGCGGCGCCGGGACGGAAAGTCCCGGCTTGCCGCCTTTTGTGTTAGCTCGTTTCGGACTCCTTTTTGATGATCTCGTGATATTCAGATGACTGAAAATGTACGAGAAAGGATGCGGCAAGCAAGCGCCTTTCGTCTTTGCGTACGGCTTATCCGAATCCTGCCGGGCCGCCGGAATCGAACGAACGGGAAAACCTCCCGCTAACTCGCTCTCCTAGCGGCGTCGTTTCGAAATACCTGGAAAAGCTCCGGGTAAAATGGCGTAGTATCGGCGAAAAGGGCGGCATGGACGAATGTAGCGGGATGTTTTCCCGTTATTTTGCCCGAAAACGGGAAACGACGGAAAATAGCGGGAGCATTTCCATCTCGCTTCCCGCTTTGCTGCCGTTTCGGCGCACCAAAAGGATCGGTTTGCGCGGAATAAACCGTCCGTCCCGACCTGCAAAGCCGGAGCGGGTTTCCTGCTGCCGGCGGCGGGAAACGGCGATACCGGCCCGGTTGACCCGCGCCGGCGTCGTCGGGAGTTGGAGCGGGGGGCGAGCATGGCACGACGGCGGGACGGGCCCAAGTTTCAAGCGTCTAACGGACACGGCGGCCGCTAATGAGCCTCATTTCGACCTATTTACTTTCTAACGGACACAGGCGCGGCTATTTGGCGAAAAACCCCTCTTGGACGGCGGTTCGAAGCAAATAAGCGCAGGTGGTGTCCGTTACGATTGGAAAACGGCCGATTTTCGCGAAATAAGCGCCGTGGCGTCCGTTACGTTTCGGGAGCCGACTGTTTTCGCTCATCCCCGATATACGCCGATAGACGTGTTTCTTATGAGACGCAGCGCTTTGACAATGTTCGCAAACAATTCATTGACTTTCGACAGACGAACGGACTATAGTAATTCATGTGGAATCTATAATGGTCCAACCATATTCTATATTGATGCCCCGGGCTGTCATTATTCGCATACCGGCGTTTCGGCGGTTCATTCTATTTTTCGAATCGTGCGATAGGAACGAAGGCAGGAACCGAAGCGACGGCCGCGAACTAAGTAAGGAGACATGGATTTCTCGCTTTGCGTCTCGGCCGCCTTCTCCCGTTCCGTACCGGCGGAAGACGACCGGTTCGTACAATGAGCGGGCGGGGGACGATTCGGATGCCGCCGGAGCTCGTTCGGGCGTCGCGGGCTCATGAACGATGCGCGGAAGGTTGCGGTTCGTCTTTTTTTGGCGAGTATCGGGTTTTGCCCGTATCCGCATATCGTTCCGGGTTTCCGAAGCTGCCGAAGCTGCCGAAGAAAGGAGGAAGTCGCATGGACATTCCGGAAAAAGTCAACTTGTCGCAAATCGTCTGCGAGCGGATTAAAAGCTACATTTTGGAAAACGACCTGAAGGCGGGCGACAAGCTTCCTTCCGAAAAGCAGCTGATCGACTCGCTCGGCGTCAGCCGGACGGTCGTGCGCGAAGCGCTCAAGTCGCTCGAAACGGTCGGCTTCATCAAAATAAAAACGGGCGACGGCATTTACGTCCACGGGCTGTCGCTGAAGCCGGTGCTCGACCAGGTGTCGTTCCGCTGGATGCGCGACGAGCGGCGGATGAAGGAGCTGTGGGCGACGCGGCGCGTGCTCGAGCTCGGCGCCGTGGAGATGGCGATCGAGCGGTACGACCTGGAAGCGATCGGGGAGATGGAGCGGTGGAACCGGGAAATGGCCGCCGCGATCGAAAGCGGGAGGCTGCCGATCGACGAGGATTTGCAGTTTCACCGCGCGCTGTTCCGCGCTACCGGCAACAAAACGTTTTTCGAGCTGAGCGAGGTGCTGACCGATTTTTTCACCAGCGTCCGCGAACGTCATTTCGGCAACGTGGAAGAAACGAGGCAGTCCTGGATCGAGCACGGCAATTTGATCCGGTATATTCGGGACAAAAATACGGCGGAAGCGAAGCGCGAAATGGAGCGGCACTTGATGCCGCTCAAGCGGATCATGAAGGAGTAGCGCGCCCCGGCTTTGCGATATGACGCGGAAAACGCGGCGCGGCGCCGCTCTCCGACGTCAAGTGGTCATACCATAGTATATGATAGAATGGGGAGAGCGCGATGGAAGCGTATTGCTGGGATTGCGGCCGGCCGGCGGAGGACGATCGCGCGTACGCGTGTCCCGTTTGCGGCGGCGCGTTGATGCTTCGTTACGGAAACGATCGCGGACTCGCCGTCAAGGACGAGACGCAGCGCGGCCTGTGGAAATATCGCCGGCTGCTGCCCGACGTGCCCGAGACGCACCGGCTTTATTTGGGGGAAGGCGGGACGGCGCTTGTGCGAAGCCGGACGATCGCGAAGCGGTTGAACGTCGGCGAGCTGTATTTCAAGCTGGAGGGCGGCAATCCGACCGGCTCGTACAAAGACCGGATCGCCACGGTCGGCGTTTCGCGGGCGATAGCCGCCGGGCGGGCGGCCTGCGTCGGGACGACGTCCGGCAATGCGGGAGCCGCTTACGCCGCCTACGCGGCCGCGGCCGGCATCCCGTATCATCTGTTCGTCCTGGAGCATATGGCGGAAGCGAAGCTCGCCCAAGTGCTCCTTTACGGGGCGAACGTGCGAAAGGTGAAAGGGTTCGGCACGCACGCCGAAGTGGGCGACCTCGTGTTCGCGGGCGTTATGGAGGCGGTGCGACGGCACGGCTGGGAATCGACCGTTACCGCGTTCCGGTATAATCCGTACGCGATGGAAGGGGTCAAGACGATCTCGTTCGAGCTGGCCGAGCAGTTGCCTGAGCCGCCTACGGCCGTGTATGCGCCAGTCGGCGGCGCCGGCCTGTACGTCGGCATTTGGAAAGGGTTCGAGGAGCTGCGCTCGCTCGGAGCGATCGCGGCCAAGCCGCATCTCGTCGCCGTCCAATCGGCCGGCTGCTCGAATATTGCGCGCGCGTACGCGGCCGGCGGGCGCGTCCCCGCTCCGGGAGCGTCGACGTCGCGCATTTCCGGCCTGCAGGTGCCGAATCCGCCTGACGGCTCGCTCGCGCTCGACATTATGGCGCGCGGCGACGGCTCGGCCGTGGCGGTCGACGATGCCGACATTTGGGAGGCGCAGCGGCTCATGGCCGAGGAGGAGGGGCTGTTTTGCGAGCCTGCCGGTGCGGCGGCGCTTGCCGGGTTGCTCCGGACCGCGCGGGACCGAAAAAGCTTCGCGGAGGAGCGCGTCGTCTGCATCGTCAGCGGCGTCGGCTTCAAGGACGTCCGGCGGCTGCTCGAGATGGCGGCGGATCGGGAGGTGCCGCTGCTCGAGGCGGACCGGCTCGGACTTTAACGAACAAGGAGGAGATGGCTATGACGGCGATCCGATTGGCGATTGTCGGTTTGGGCCGATTCGCGGCCGTTCACGCCCGGGTTTTGGCAGAGCTTCCGGACGTTCGCGTCGTCGCGATATGCGACCGCAGCCCGGAGGCGATCGACGCCTTCGCGCCGCTGTTTCCGGACGCGAGCCGTTATACGGACCCGCTGCGGATGATCGATGCGGAGCGGCTGGATGCGATCGACGTGCTCACGCCGGAGCATTTGCACGCCGAACCGGTCAAGTACGCGCTGGAGGCCGGGCTGCACGCGTTCGTGGAGAAGCCGCTCGCCGCCGATCCGGCCGAAGCGGAGTTGCTCGTCCGCACGGCGGAGGCGCGCGGTCGGGTGCTGATGACCGGCCACGTGCTCCGCTTCGACGCCCGCTACGCCGAGGCGAAGACGCGCATTGCGCGGGGCGATGCCGGCACGATTCGTTCGATTTACGCGAAACGGAACAACGGCAAACGGTTTTTCCCGATTTACAACCGCATTTCTCCGGTATTCATTCTCGGCATTCACGACATCGACCTGATGCATTGGCTGCTTGAAGACGACGCGGTCGAAGTGACGGCGGCGCGTTCTTCCCCGGGGAGCGGGACGGAAGATTTGATTTGGGCGATGCTGAAGTTTTCCCGGGGGGCGATCGGCATTTTGGAAAACAATTGGCTGCTGCCGGACGGAGCGGCTTCGTTCGCGGACGTGCGGACGGAAATTACCGGCGACGCCGGAAGCTTGATCGTCCGCGATCCGGAGCGCGGCCTGGCATTCGTCGGCGGCGCTTCTACGGAATATGCGTCGCTGCTCGGCGGCGGCCAGGTGCACGGCAAGACGCGGGGGCCGCTGGCCGACGAGCTGGCGCATTTCGTCGAATGCGTCCGCGCCGGCCGCCCGTCCGACATTTTGCGTCCGATCGACGCCTGGAAAGCGGTGCGGGTCGCCGCGGCCGTGCGCGAATCGGCCGCACGGGGCGGCCCGGTCCGTCTGGAGCCGGCGGGCGGGGCGCCGTGAGGCTGACGGAGCGAGTATGCGTCATCGGCGGCGGCGGACTCGGCTACGGCTTGAGCAGCTATTACGATTGCAACGTATACGCGCTCGATGCCGGGTCGGAAATCGTCGTCGTCGACGCCGGCTCGGGCATCGAGCCGGAGCGGCTGTTCCGCCGCCTGGAGGAGGACGGCTTGCCGGAAAACAAGGTGAGCAAGCTGCTGCTCACCCACGCCCACGCCGATCACGCGGGAGGCGCGGCCGCGTGGAAGAGGCGGTACGGCGTCGAGGTCGCGGCTTCCGCGGCGACCGCCGATATGGTCGCCTCCGGGGACGAAATCCGGACGTCGCTCGCGGCCGCCCGCGCAAGCGGCACGTATCCGCCGTCGTACCGGCTCGTTCCGTGCCCGGTAGACCGGATCGCGCGCGCCGGCGAAACGGTCGCCGCCGGGGACTTGACGCTGCAGGTCGTCGCCGCGCCCGGCCACAGCTTCGACATGGTTTGCTACTATTGCCCGGAGCTGAAGGCGCTGTTCGCGGGCGACGCCGTCTTCGCCGAAGGCAAGCTGGCGGTACTCGGAACGCCCGACTTTTCCATGGGCGATTACCGGGCTACGATCGCGGCGCTCGCCGGGCTGGACGTCCGCGAGCTGTATCCCGGACACGGTCCGGCGCTCGCGGTTGGGGGGAACGAGGCGATCGCTGCGGCCGAGCGCCGTTTCCGGCGCGGGGAACCGCCGCTCAGCATCGTGTAGGGAGGATGCCGCGAGCGGCATCGATCCGATTATTTCGGAAGGGGATACGCCAAAATGGCAGTTCGTATGAGTATCGACCGTTTCGACGCCAAATCCGCGGCTCGCGGAACGAAGCAAAGCTTCGAGCTGACCGTCGATTACGGCTTTGACGGTTCGAATCGGGATGAGCCGGGGCCGGTCCTGCCGGCGCTGCTGATCGCCGGCGCCCATGAGGGGCGGACGCTGCTCGTGCTGGCCGGCGTTCACGGCGACGAATACGAAGGGATGGACGCGATATTGCGGCTTTATCGCGACATTCGCCCGGAGACGCTGGCCGGGACGCTCGTCATGGCGCCTGCGGCGAACCCGCTCGCTTGCCGCGGCGGCACGCGGCATTCGCCGGAGGACGGCCTCAATATGGCCCGCGTCTTTCCGGGCGAACGGCTCGGCCGGCCGACGGAGCGGCTCGCCTGGCAGCTGCATCATCGGTTTATCGCGCGCGCGGATTTTTTGCTCGACCTGCACAGCGGCGGCGCGAATTACGCCGTTTCGACGCTTGTCGGCTATTGCCACGACGACGGGACGGACGTCGGCCGGCGCAGCCGGGCGGCGGCCGAATCGTTCGGCGCGGAGCTGCTGTGGGCGCACGAATCGGTCGCCCCGGGGCGCACCGTTTCGTCGGCGACGGCGCTCGGCGTGCCGTGGCTGTACACCGAGGCGTACGGCGGCAGGCGGGTGCGGGGACAGGACGCCGAGCTGTTTTATAACGGCGCGCGCAATGTGATGCGCCATCTCGGCATGCTGCCGGATCGCGGGGAACCGGGATCCGCTCGGGAGCCGGCGCCGGCGCGCCGCATTTACGGCGACGGCAACTTCGACGGCTCGGAGACGGCGGGAGCAAGCGGCTTTTTCGTGCCGCAAACCGAGCTGGGAGCGGCGATTCGCGCCGGCGAGCCGGTCGGCGCGATATACGGCTTCGACGGCGAGGAACGGCAGCGCGTGCTGGCCTCCCGCGACGGCGTCGTCGTCATGCTGCCGGGCACGCCTGCGGTACGGGCGGGGGAGCCGCTGTTTTTGATCGCGCCGACCGAGCCGTGCGGCTCGCATTCCGATGACGGACTTTAGCGTTAGGCGGGGAGCCCGGCTTATAGACCGATCCGATTTCGGATTGAGTCCGGCGCTGCCGAGCCGCCGCAATCGGCATCGCAAGCGGCGTCATGCCGGAGCTGCCCGTCTTGTCGCGTACGGTTCGAGTTCCGAAAGCTGCAAGCAGTCCGTCTCTTGACGGAGCGAAATAAGGGAGGGAAACGGGCATGGACGTCATGCGCATGTTCCGATTGGACGGGAAAATTGCCGTTGTCACCGGCGGCTCCGGGTTGTACGGAGCCGCGATTTCCGAGGCGCTGTGCGAGGCGGGCGCGACCGTGCTGATCGCCTCGCGCGGCCTGGAGCGATGCGAGGCGAAAGCCGCCGAGCTCTCGGGCAAAGGCTATGCCGCGTACGGCATGCGGCTCGACCTGGCCGACGAACGCAGCATCGAATCGTTCGTCCGTCAGGTGCGGACCGAATATGGAGGCATCGATATTTTGATCAACAACTCCGTCTCCCGGACCGGGTTGGCCGATATCGAAGAGACGACGGCCGAAGGCTGGTCGGCCGCGCAGCAAGTAAACGGTCTCGGCCTGATGCTCATGTGCAGGTCGGTCGTGAAGGCGATGCGGGAAACCGGCGGCGGCCGCCCAAGCCGTATCGCGGACAAGGGCGGCGCGGGCACCGGTTCCGGCAGCCGGGGCAGCATCGTCAACATCGCCTCGATCCAGGGCGTGCTCGGCCCCCATTTTCCGGTTTACGGCGACACCGGGATGACGAGCGGCATCGAATATACGTATGCGAAATGGGGGATGGTCGGCATGACGAAGTGGCTTGCGGCCTATTACGGCAAACACGGCATTCGCGTCAACAGCATCAGCCCGGGAGGATACAATCCGGTCGGTACGCCGAACGAAATCCCCCACGAGTCGTTCGTCCGCAGCTATAACGAGCGCACTCCGCTCGGACGGATGGCCGACGAGGCGGATTTGAAGGGGGCGGTCGTCTATTTGGCTTCCGAAGCTTCGAAATACGTAACCGGCCACAATCTCGTCGTCGACGGAGGATGGAGCATTTGGTGACGGCCGTCGGGCCGGCCGCGAAATTTTGTAACACAAATGAAATATAGTTTTCATCTTCGCTTAATGAAGCGCGTCTATAATAAAAGTCGACCCCCTTTTTGAATATATATATTTGGAAAGACCCGCGGCCCGTTGCTTAGCGGGTCTCTTTTTTTTGCGATAGCGCAGTACGCGAACATGGGCCGAAGAATCGACG
This sequence comes from Paenibacillus sp. GYB003, assembly GCF_036577625.1. Taxonomy (NCBI): domain Bacteria; kingdom Bacillati; phylum Bacillota; class Bacilli; order Caryophanales; family Paenibacillaceae; genus Paenibacillus; species Paenibacillus sp. GYB003. Next base: position 9,720 of record NZ_JARBDC010000054.1, read on the forward strand.
GACGGTTCCGAGTTTTGCGCCACAAAACAACAGTCTTCGAAGTCTCTTCAGCGAACACGTCGTCGATAGGCGATAACCGGCGAATCGTGTATAATGGAACAGTCATCCTTAACCCGGAAGAAGGTACAAGCACTTGTCGAAAGATTCTTTGGTCAAAGGCACGATCATCCTCGCGCTCGCGGCGCTGATCGCAAGGGTGCTCGGCGCGGCGCAGCGCATTCCGCTCGTCTATTTGCTGGACGACGCCGGGATGGCGACGTTTTCGAGCGCCTTCAACATTTATATGATGCTGCTCGTCTTCGCGACGGCGGGCATTCCGAGCGCGCTCAGCAAGCTCGTCTCCGAGCGAACGGCGCTCGGGCAGTACGCCGAGGCGAACCGCATTTACCGGGCCGCCGTCCTGTTCGCGCTCGGCGCCGGGGCGCTGATGACGATTTTGCTCCTCGCGTTCGCGCCCGCCTACGAAAGCGTCTCGAAGGTGCCGGGAACGGCGCTCTCGGTTCGCGCGCTCGCGCCGGCGCTCTTGCTGTTTCCGCTCATCGCCATTATGCGCGGCTATTTTCAGGGCCGACAGCGGATGGCCCCGAACGGCATTTCGCAAATCGTCGAGCAAATCGTGCGGATCGTCGTCGCGGTCGGCCTCGCATACGCGATGCTGCAGCTCGGGTGGGGGCACGACTGGGCGGTCGCCGGCGCTACGTTCGGCGGCGTGGCCGGCAGCGTCGGTGCGTTTCTCATCATGCTGTATTACGGGCTGAAGCTGCGCCGCGAAGATCGGCGAAACGGCGAAACCGGAAACCGGACCGCGTCCGGGCCGCTCGGCTACGGGGACATTTTCCGCAAGCTGTTCAAAGTGTCCGTACCGATCGTGCTGTTCTCGCTCGCGGTGCCGCTGATCAACGCGATCGACACGACGATTACGGTCGCGCTGCTGCAGCCGGACTTGTCCCACGAGGCGGCGGTCGACGCGCTCGGCGTGCTCGGCGGACGGGCGCAATCGCTGGCGGGCATTCCGATCATTTTGGCGATCGCGCTCAGCCAGTCCGCGGTTCCGGTCATCTCGTCCGCATTCGCGAAGAAAGATACCGCCACCGTCAACGCGCAGGCGTCGAAGGCGCTGTATATTTCCGTCATTACGGGGCTGCCGCTCGTGCTGGCGATTTGCGCCGCGGCGCGTCCGGTCAACATTTTCATGTTCGAAAACGACGACGGCACCGGCACGATCGCGCTGCTGACGGCGATCGCCATGTTCCAGATCGTCATGCAGACGTCGGGAGCGATCTTGATGGGCATCGGACAAATGCGTCCGCTCGTCACGCACGTCGTCATCGGCATCGTCGTCAAGGTGGCGTGCAGCTACTTGCTCGCGCCCGTGCTGGGCATTTACGGCATTATCGCGGCAACGGGCCTTTGCTTTATCGTCATGACCCAATTGAACCTGGTCGTCCTGCGCAAGCATGTCGATTACACGATACTCGGAAAAAAATGGATCGGTCTCGTCATCACGACGATCATCGTCTATGCCGCCGGCTTCGGGCTCGAGCAGCTGACCCATCGGTTCGTCCAGCCGTTCGGCTACCGGTTAAGCCATATGCTGGACGCGATCATCGTCGGGGGCGTCGTGCTCGCGCTCTATGCCGCGCTGCTTGCCGCGACGAAGGTCGTCACCGCCGAAGACGCCGCCCGTCTGCCGGCTCCCGTGCAAAAATGGATGCGCAAATTCGCGCGAAAATCCGGCGCCGCCGGCGGCTGACCGGGCTGCGGGCATAACGGTCGAGCGCCCGCGACTTTGCGAACGGGATTACGGCGTTTACGTATCCTTTACGCATTTGTAATCGAATTGAAACATTCGTTTCATCTTCCTTTAACGAAACGGGCCTATAATAAAAGTCGACCCCCTTTTTGAATATATACATTTCGCAAACCCGCGGCACGCAGCCATGCGGGTTTCTTTTTTTTCGCCCGCACCGCGGCCGTTCATTCGAACAGCATTTGTCCCGCCATGACGGCCAGCTCCAGCTTATTCAAAATAAACCGGTATTCGTTCGTCATCTCGAACGACGACGGCGGGCGCATCGTCGCGAAATATCGGAACGGATTCGTCCCTTCGACGTACCAGTCGAACGGTTCCGGCCGCTCGAACGGGACGTTCGGCCACGCCAGCTCGAGCTTCGGGCTGTACAGCGGAGCCGCACCCGGGAGCAGCTTGCCGCCGTCCAGCTTTTCCGCATAGCCCGCCTGCGCCGCCGACGGCGGGTCTTTTCGGATCGGAGCGAACAAATGCGGCCAATAGTCCGCGCGAGACCCGCTGTGCGGACGGGACGACGCGAAGGCGCGGACGCCGGCGCCGACGGCGGGGACGCCGAACAGGAGGGCGTACAGCTTTTTGCCGAACTCGATTCGTTCCCGCAAACGTTCGAATTGTTCGATCACGAGTCCCGCCAGCCGGCATTCGTCCTCTTGGCCGCCGGCATCGGGGCGTTCGGGCCCTTCCTTCCTGTAGTATGGAAAGACGACCGCGTTCAGCTGCAGCAGCGATTGCGCCGCGAAAGCCGGCGTATCGAGCACGGCCCGTTTGTACCGCTCGCTGCGGACGATTCGCCGCTCGATGTAATGCTGTTCGTTGACGATCAGTCCGACCGTAAGCAGCGCGGGCTGCCGCTCCAGCCAAAATTGCTCCCAAATCGGGCGCATAAACGCCGAAACGCCTAAGAAGGGCAGCAAATGAAACATCGCCCGTTTCCGTTCCTTCGACAGCTCGTACAGCCGCAACTGGGGGTAGGCGTCGTGGAAAATGAACGAGTTCGACCGTTCGAGAAATTCGAAAAACGAGCGGGCCCGGCTTGCGCTCATCAGCCGCGATACCAGCTCGCCCTTCAAATCGGTCATATTCCAGCCGCCGTTGCGGGAAACCATATGCGCGAGAAACGCCCAATGCAGCTCGGGCGACCGCTCGTATACCCGCAGGTAAGCCGCCGTGCGCGTCACGTTGTTCGCGTTGAGCCGCTTCGTTTCCTCGCGGATCGATTCGGCGAGCTCCCGCTCTTCCGGCGTCAGCCGCGGGTTGTTCGATCCGGCCCCGGCGTAACGGGCGGTCCGTTCCTTCAGCCGCTTCACTTCCTCCTTCGAGACGGTCAGCGCGACCGCATGTTGCGACAGCTGCTCCGACTGCCACCAGCCCGCCCATTTGCCGGTAATATACGAGACGATGTTCAGCGGCATCGTTTGCAGCCGCTGCCACAAGCCGCGAAACCGCCGGCGCTCCTCCGTCCGACTCATCCGTTTCCGCCTCCCGCCGCGGAGATTTATTCATTACAGTATATGGATACGGCCGTTTTTCCATGCGGCGGACGGAAACGCGTTTGACAAAACGTTTCTAACGTAATAAAATATTTTTACGTAACAAAATTGTTGTATATGGTGATGGCCAATGAAAGCTGAGCAACCGGCGGAGCGCATCGTCGTCCACGATCCGCAGCAGGCGGTCGCCCTGCTCAACCCGCTGCGCGCGCACATCCTCGCGCAAATGCACGAGCCGGTTTCCGCCGCGGAAATCGGCCGGCTCATCGGGGAAACGCCGCAAAAAATCAACTACCATTTGAAGGCGCTGGAAAAAGTCGGACTCGTGCGCAAAACCGGCTCCCGGCAAGTGCGCAATCTCGTCGAAGTGCTGTACCAGGCGATCGCCAAATCGTTCGTCCTGTCGGACGCGCTCGGCTTCGAGCCGGAAACGGCGCGGCGGATGAAGGAGGACGGGGCGCTGTCCCATCTCGTTCACACGTCCGACAAGCTGAAGCGCGACGCGCTTCGCCTGCTCGAACGGTCGGAGGCCGGGGAGAACGTGCACAGCGCGACGCTTTCCGCGTCGGTCCGCCTGGCGGACGAGGAGGCGAGGCAGTCGTTCGTGCAGGACTATTTGGAGGCGGTACGGCGGCTGACGGAGAAATACGGTGCCGCTTCCGGCGACGCGGACGCCGCCGAAGGCGGAAGCGGTCGAGGCGCGCGGGACGGCGATGCCGCATCTTATGAAGTAGTGGTGGCGGTATATCCGCACATTCGCGAAGGAGAGGACTGAAGCGTATGGAGAAGTCGAAATCCGGCGAGCAAGCCGTCGTCGTCTGGGAAAGCCGGCCGCTTCGGCAGGCCGCGGGGAACGGTGCGGCGCCCGACGCGCAGCCGGCGGGAAACGTCGTCGTCTTCAGACCGGCCGGCGGCGCGGCGGCGGAATCCGAGCCGACCGTCGTCACGCAGGCGATGCCGGGCCGCGGCGGCGGAGCGAAGCCTGCGGCGACGGTCACGTACGTCGGCTCGGGCTTCTGGGCCAAGGCGGGCGGAATCGTTTCCGGCGGCGGGGCTCCGCGTATGGCGGCATAAATTTTTAAATTTTGTTGGGCGGGAGCATGGCGGTTACGCCTAATTCGAACAGGGGGTGCGCGGCATGAGTCATTATGTGCCGATCGTAATCGAACAGAGCAGCCGGGGGGAACGGTCGTACGACATTTACTCCCGTCTGCTGAAAGACCGGATCATTTTCGTCGGAACCGAATTCAACGACCAGATGGCGAACGCGATCGTCGCCCAGCTGTTGTTTTTGGCGGCGGACGACCCGGAGAAGGATATCAGCCTGTACATCAATTCGCCCGGCGGATCGACGACGGCGTGCATGGCGATCTACGATACGATGCAGTTCATCAAGCCCGACGTCGCCACGATTTGCGTCGGCATGGCCGCTTCGGCGGGCTCGATCATTTTGGTGGGCGGGGCGAAAGGCAAACGGGCGGCGCTGCCCAATGCCGAGGTGATGATTCATCAGCCGTGGGGCGGAACGCAGGGGCAAGCGGCGGATATTAAAATCCGTACCGAGTGGATGCTGCGCACCCGCGCCGTCACGAATTCGATCTTGGCGGAGCGGACCGGGCAGCCGCTCGAAAAAATCGAGCGGGATACCGACCGCGACAAATTTTTCACCGCGGAAGAGGCGCTCGCCTACGGGCTGATCGATAAAATCATTCGATAACCGTACGCCGCTCGCCGGCTGTCCGGACGCTAGGCGGTTAGCGCAGGCAGTACGACATGCAGCAGCACGTCCGCGATCATATGGGCGAATATGGCGTATTCGAGCCCTTTTCGCCAATACAAGTAGCCGAAAAACACGCCGAGCAAGCCGTTGAGCGCGATCGCCCGCATGACGAGCAGCCCGTTCAGCTCGCCGAACAGCTGCAGCGTGGCCGGCAGATGGCCGAGACCGAACAAAACCGCTGCGAGCACGATCGCCGTCCCGTACACGGCAGGCGGAATCGGCCGCTGCCGGCGGCGGTGCGGGATCGACAGCAGCCAGACGACGAACGTCATCAGGCCGAGCCGGATCAGCACCTCCTCGACGATGCCGCCGTAAAACATCAGGAGCGCGGCCTTCCAGGCGTCGACGCGGGGAGCGGCGGCGATCCCGCCGAGCCGAGGCTGAAACACGGCGACTTCCAGCAGCACGACGATCGCGGTGCCGATCAAGCTGCCGATCGCGGCCGCGGCGAGCCAGCCTCCGGACAGCTTGGTCCGGCCGCCGCGGTACAGCCAGGCGGTCAAGGAAGGCGCGCCCAATCCGACTCGCGAGGCGAGCGTCAAGCCGATCCAGCTGGCAATCAAGCAAAAAACGGCCGTTTGGGCCGCCGTTGCGGCGATCAGCGCGGCAACGGGAACGCCGCTGGCGTTCGAAACGGATTGGAGCATCCCCGCCTGCAGCTGGTACGGCGTCATCGCGGCGACGGCCAGCACGCCGCACAGCGTGAACAGCCCGACGAGCCGGCCCTTTTTCGCGGCGCTCGGCGGGGGGATCGCCGCGTCCGGCGCGTTTGTTCGTTCAAAGTTGGACATTTGCATTCTCCCTTCGTCTTTCGTTGCACGCACGTGAGTTCGTGCGCGGTCCGTCCGCCCGGTCGGCCGGGCCGAAACAGCCGGCCGTTCAAAACGAAGCGCAGCCCATTCGGGTTGCGCTCGTTTGCGTTAAGCGGGTTCATTCTTCCGGCGGGGCTGACGGAGAGGCCGGGGGAGGCGCGGCCTGCTGCGGCCGGCCGCCGGCCATCCGTCCCGCCCGATACGCGGCATCCCGCAGCAAATATTCCAGGTGCGCATTGACGCTGCGGAATTCGTCCGCCGCCCATCGCTCCAATATTTCGTACAGCTTCGGATCGATGCGCAGCGGGAAGCTTTTTTTCCCGGACATGGCGCCCTGAAAGTCAGTACAGCGAGCCCGTGTTGACGACCGGCTGCGCGGACCGGTCGGACACGATGGACACCATCAAATTGTTGACCATGGCGGCTTTGCGCTCCGGGTCGAGCAGCAAGCCGTCCCTTTCCAATTGGGAGATGGCGGCTTGCACCATGCCGATCGCCCCTTCGACGATTTTTTCCCTTGCGGAGATGATGGCCGCGGCTTGCTGGCGCTGAAGCATCGCGCTGGCGATTTCCGTCGAATAGGCGAGATGCGTCAGCCGCGCTTCGATCACTTCGACTCCGGCGACGGACAATCGGCTTTGCAGCTCTTTGGCCAGCTCGGCCGCGATTTCTTCCGTATTTCCGCGAAGCGAATAGCCGACGGCGTCCAGGCTGTCGTACGGGTATTTGCTGGCGACGTGACGGAGCGCGGTCTCGCTTTGAATTTCCACGAACTGCTCGTAGTTTTCCACGTCGAACAGCGCTTTCGCCGTATCGACGACGCGGAAGACGACGACCGCGGCGATTTCGATCGGATTGCCGTCGATGTCGTTCACTTTCAGCTTCGCGCTGTTGAAGTTGCGGACGCGCAGCGACACTTTGCGGCGGCTGCTGAGCGGAGTGACGAGCCAAAATCCGCCTTCGCGCACCGTTCCCAAATATTTGCCGAAAAACGTCACGACGTTCGACTGATTCGGTTGGATGACGGTAATCGAGCTGAGCAGCAAAACGGCTGCGACCACAAGCGGCACTCCGATCGCGGGACGGTCGTTCGCAAAGGCGTAGACGGCCAGCGCGATCAAGCCCAGCAGCAGCACCAAGCCGACAAATCCGTTCAAGCGCCAAGTTTTCGTTTCTTTCATGTGCAGTTCTCCTTTGCCGTGATCTGTGTTGATGTTGTTTTGATATTTATATGATATCACTTTTTCTATTTAATGTAAAATCCATTTTTTTGGATCGCATGCCGGGCGGGGAAGATCGCGGAGTTCAGGGAGAAAGCCTGCTGCGTGCAGTCGGAAAGCGGGATCGAGGCCTGCCGATGGAGTACGCCCGTGTTTCAGCGGCAGCCTGTTTTCGGCTCGGTGGGCGGTGGGGCCGCGGTTCGCTGTAACGTCTGAAAAGGCTCGGCATGACGGGAAAACCTCCAGCTAATTTTGCCGGTTCCCCTCACGCAGGTACATGTAGCGGGAAAACCTCCCGGTACCTTGGGCCAACCCCGCTTAAGGCCGAAAGTAAGCGGATTTATCGGGAGCTTATCGGAGCTTATCCCGTTATTGCGAACCGATGCTTTTTCGGGCACGAACCAACAGGAGGAATTCCGGTTACTTTCGAACTGGGCGGTAGGAAGGGAAAAGCCGGACGTGTTATCGAAGGCATGGGGTTGACCGGCGGCTTGCGCGATGCCAAAACCGCACGTTGGGGGCTGCACGCGGTCCGGCAAACAAGCTCCCGGTCGGTACCGATGCGGTTCCCCGGCTTGCCTCCTGCCGCGCTCCCGCCGCGCTCCCGGCTTGCCTCCTGCCGCGCTCCCGCCGTGCTCCCGGCTTGCCTCCTGCCGCGCTCCCGCCGCGCTTCCGCCGCGCTCCCGCCGCGCTCCCGCCCGCTCCCGCCGCCCTCGCTGCGCCCCGCGCTGAGCGCATTGACAAGTCGGCCGCAGCGTGCTATAACAAGCTTTAATACAAAGCCCCGGCAACGAGGTTCGAAGGAGGTGTCCGCGCATGGAACAGATCCGTACGGAACAATCGTTCCAAGAAGCGATAAACAGCGACAAGCCGACCGTCGCCGTTTTCAAGACGACATGGTGCAAAGACTGCCATTATATCGAGCCGTTTATGCCGGATGTGGAGAAGGCGTACGCCGACCGGCTGACGTTCGTCCAGATCGACCGCGACGAGCTGCCGGATTTGTGCGAAACGTACAATATTCTCGGCATTCCGAGCTTCCTCGGCTTCCGCAAAGGCGAAGAGATCGGCCGCTTCGTCAGCAAGCTGCGCAAGACGCGCGAAGAAATCGAGCAATTTCTCGACGGGGTCGTGCAGGCCGCCGGCGCGAAGGCGTAACGACTTGAAGCAGGGCGGCGCCTCTCCGGACGGACGAGCCGCCATAAATCCTTATCCGTTTCGTGCGGATAAGGATTTTTTTATCGAAAAAGATAGTTTACCCTTCGCTTAAGCGTCGGAACGAATCGTAGTATGCTTATCGGCGGAAAAAACGTCCGTTTTTCAGGCTAACGAATCCGGACATCGCTATTAAGCCGAAAATGGCAGGAAACGATCCGATTTCCCGGCAATAGCGATACTGGAGTTCGTAAACCCATTCACTCTCCCGGATTCGGCTCCGATAACGATGACTCGGTTCGCTAGCCTTATGTCCGAAAACCGGAAGAACCGAATGAAAGTCGGAATCAGCGAGCTCGGGAGTTCGGAGAGAATGGGCACTGGCGCGGAACGATCACGGCCGAGTCTCGAACGTCCGCTATGTTTCCAACATAGCCGTTTTGAACTTAAATAAGAGTCGCAAAAGACCGCTAATTGCCGACGAACTTGTATACCCGCCCCCTCGTCCGAATTGTCATCGTTTCGCCACGCGATTCGGCCCACGTTCACATTTCCGAAATGGATTTGCATGTCGATAACCGCTATAATTGGTTTGACGCATTTATCGACTTTTTCGAGGGCGCGATTGAACATAAAGAAGGTGCATCATGATGGGAAAACGGATGTATGGACTGGCGCTTGCTTCCGCGATCGGCATGGGGCTCGTCCTGTTTATGGGGGCGCTCGTGACCAAGACGGGCTCGGGCGACGGCTGCGGGACGGACTGGCCGCTATGCAACGGCAAATTCGTTCCGGCCTATACGATCGAATCGATGATCGAATACAGCCACCGTTTCGTCACCGGCGTCGTCGGCCTGTTCGTGCTCGGCGCCGCGGTCGGTGCCTACATGCTGCTCCGCCACAGCAAGGAAGCGCTGCTGTTCGCTTACGGCACGCTGTTTTTCACGGTGCTTCAGGCGATTTTGGGGGCGCTCGCCGTCGTATTTCCGCAGTCGGACGCCGTCATGGCGCTTCATTTCGGTTTTTCGCTGATCGCTTTTTCGAGCGCGCTTTTGCTCAGCATCGGGCTGAAGACGGGAGCTTACGTTCCCCGTTCGGCGAAAACGAACGGGCGTAACGGCGGCGCGATCCATTCCGCCGTCCCGAAGCCGGCAATCGCTCCCTCCATGCGCAAATGGATTTGGGGAGCGACCGTATACAGCTATATCGTGGTCTATGTCGGCGCCTTCGTCCGCCATACGGAATCGTCCGGCGGCTGCCTCGGCTGGCCGCTCTGCAACGGGGAAGTCGTGCCCGGGCTTCACGGGGCGACCGGTATCGCCTTCGCCCACCGGGTGGCGGCGGCGCTGCTGCTGGTCGTCATCGCCGTCATCGCCCATAAGGCGACGCGGCCGTCCAATTCGTCGGTCCAGCTTCGTCTCGCGTCGCTATGGGCGCTGCTGCTCACCGTGCTGCAGGTGTTCAGCGGAGCGACCGTCGTCTGGACGCTCGCCACGGACTGGTACTTGTTGACCGCGCTCATCCACGTCGTGCTCGTATCCGGGATGTTCGGCGTGCTCTGCTACATGAGCGTGCTGGCTTGGCGGTCCGCCAGAGCGTCGGCCTGACCGAAAGCCACGCCCGCCGCCGCGAAGACGGGGGAGCCGGAATCGAAGTTTGGAGGACAGGCCGTTAAAAGGGGAGAGAACATGAATTTTCCGAACTTGCGCACGTTTATCGATACGCTTCGCGCGGAGCGGGATGTCGCGATCATATCCGCTCCGGTCGACCCGTATTTGGAAATCGCCGAAATTCACCGGCGCGTCATCGAAGAGGGCGGGCCGGCTTTGCTGTTTACGAACGTAAAGGGCAGCCCGTTTCCGGTGGCGACGAATTTGTTCGGCACGAGCCGGCGCGTCGATCTCGCCTTCGGCCCGAAGCCGGAAGCGATCATGAACCGGCTTATGGCGGCCAAGGACACGCTCATCCCGCCGACGCCGAAGGCGCTCTGGAACGAAAAAGATTTGCTGTTCGACCTGCTCAAGGTCGGCCTGAAAACGGTGTCGCACGCGCAGGCGCCCGTGCTGGAGGTGTGCGACCGCACCGATCCGCTGTCGAAGCTGCCGGCTTTGACGAGCTGGCAGGAGGACGGAGGACCGTTCGTCACGCTGCCGCTCGTCTATACGGAGCATGTCGACGGCCGCGATCACAATTTGGGCATGTACCGGATGCAAATATTCGACGGCAGCACGACCGGCATGCATTGGCAAATTCAGAAGGGCGGCGGCTTCCATTACCACGAAGCTGAGAAGCGGGGCCGCCCGCTGCCGGTGACCGTCTTTCTCGGCGGCCCGCCCGCGCTCATCGCTTCGGCGATCGCCCCGGCGCCGGAGCATTTGCCGGAGCTGCTGCTGACGTCGCTCATCCTCGGGCAAAAGCTGCCGATGGCGGACAATCCGCTCGGCGGGCATCGGCTCGTCGCCGAAGCCGAATTCGCCATCTGCGGCGAAGTGCCGCCGCATGTGCGCCGGCCGGAAGGGCCGTTCGGGGACCATTACGGCTATTACTCGCTGCAGCACGATTTTCCGGTTTTCCAGGTGAAGCATATGTTTCACCGCAAAGACGCGATTTACCCGGCCACGATCGTCGGGAAGCCGCGCCAGGAAGATTACTATTTGGGCGAGTTTTTGCAGCGGCTCCTTTCGCCCGCGTTTCCGCTCGTCATGCCGGCCGTCAAAGAGCTGTGGACATACGCCGAAACCGGCTTTCATCCGCTGGCGGCGGCCGTCGTCCGCGAAAGCTATTCGCGCGAGGCGCTCGGCTCGGCGTTCCGCATTCTCGGCGAAGGCCAGCTGTCGCTGACGAAGTTTTTGATCTTGACCGACCGTTCCGTCGATCTGGCCGATTTCCGCGCGCTGCTGACGACCGTGCTGGAGCGGTTCGATCCGCGGACCGACCTGTTCATCTTCAACCATACGTCGCACGATACGCTCGACTATACCGGGCTTAAGCTGAACCACGGCAGCAAAGCCGTGCTGCTCGGCGTCGGCGATCCGGTCCGCGAGCTGCCGCATGCATACGCGGAAGGCCAGCTGGACGGCATTACGGACGCCGTGCCGTACTGCGCGGGTTGTTTGGTCGTCTCCGGCGCATCCTATGAGGAAGACCCGGAGCTGGCGAAGCGGATCGTCAGCCTTCATGCCGAACGGCTGAAGCGCTGGCCGCTCGTCGTGCTCGCCGACGATACGTCCATTACAAGCGGACAAACGCCGTTTCTGTGGACGGTTTTCACGCGGTTCAATCCGGCGACCGACATTTATGCGGAAAGCCGGGTGCAGCATCATCATCTCGGCTACGAGCTGCCGATCGTCATCGATGCGCGCATGAAACCGGGCTATCCGGACGAGCTTATTCCGCGGGACGACATCGTGAAGCTCGTATCCGACCGGTGGAGCGAATATTTTGCGACCGTATAACTATTTTCGGGATAGAAGGCGGTGAACCATGTTCAGAAGTTGGTTCGGCGAACCGGAGCGGATCGATTCCGGCACGCTGCGGCAAGCGTTCAGCGCCATAAGCGACTATCGCGCGCTGCTGGCGGGTCTGATCGAGAAACAGACGCCGCAATGCGAAACCTACACCCGGTACGAGCTTTGGTCGCGCGGCCTCGGAAACGCGCTGGACGAGCTCGAGGAGAGCGTTTACTGCGCCGGCCGGTTCGGCGCGCTCGTCACGCACCGTCAGGAAGAGAGGATGGACGGCGAGGAGCTGGCGAATTACCGGCGTCACGTCTATTTTGCGAAAAACGGCTTCATTCGGCTGTTCTCGATTCTCGACAAGCTCGGCTATTTGATGAACGACTTGCTGCGGCTCCGCACGGAGCGGGTGAAGCGGAAGTTTTCGTACTTCACGGTGCTGCGGCAAATGCAGCATCTGCACGCCGATCCGGCGCTTGCCGGTCCGCTTCTGGACATCAAGGAGCGGTACCGCGAGCCGCTATCCCGGCTTCGCCATAAACGCAATATGGACATTCATCTCGTCAACGCCGAAATGCTGGACGACCTGCTCCATATCGACGCATGCCGCACGGACCGGACGTACATCGAAGATTTGGACGCGAGCATGGACGATTTGCGGCTGGGTCTTGCGATGGCGTGCGAAACGATCGCGACGTTTTTCGCGTACGCGCACAAGAAAAAACGAGTTTAGCCCGGCGGCCAAACGAGAGGAAGAAGGAGGCGCTCCGATGCTTCACGGCAAAATCGCGCTTGTCACGGGAAGCGCGAAAGGGCTCGGCAAACGGACGGCGCTCGCGCTGGCCGAGCTCGGCTGCGCTGTGGCGGTCAACTACGTAAACAGCGAGCGGGAGGCGCACGCTCTTGCGGAGGCGCTGCAGGCGAAAGGCGTCCGGGCGATGGCGGTCCGGGCCGATATCGCCGACCGCGGCGATATCGAGCGGATGATCGAAACGATCGGCAGCGCGTGGGGCGCCGTCGATATTCTCGTCAACAACGCCGGACCGTTCGTGCGGGAGCGGCGGACGTTCGACGAATACGAGCCGGACGAAATCGACTATTTGATGCGCGGCAACCTGCTGGGCGTCATGCAGCTCGACCGTCTCGTCCTGCCCGGCATGCGCCGGAACAAATGGGGGCGCATTATCCATTTCGGCTTCGGCCGGGCGGCGGAAGCGAGAGGCTGGCCGCACCGGGCCGTCTATGCGGCGGCCAAGGTCGGTCTCGTTTCGCTGACGAAGACGCTCGCGGAAGAGCAGGCCGCTTTCGGTGTAACCGTTAACATGGTATGCCCGGGCGACATTCGCGGCGTCAACAAGGAGAAATCGATCGCCGAGGTCGCTCACCTGGACGACGACGAATTTCCCGGCGTCCGACAAGGAAGCGGGGAAGACGTCGCGCGCGTCATCGCCTTTCTGTGCCTGCCGCAGTCCGACTTTTTGACCGGCAACGTCATGGACATATCGGGCGGCTTCGATCCGATCCGCAGCTTGTCCGGGCTGCGGAGGCGGGACGATCATGTCCGAAGCGGCGAGAAGACATGAACATGCTCGAAAAAAGCCTCCGGCTTCGCCCGCATACGCGCGGCGGCCCGGAGGCTTTTACTGATTTCAGCCCGGCAGTGTCAGCGCCGTCTCGATGTTTTGCACGTCCATCCGGAACTGCTCCACCGCATTCCACGGCTTGTACCATCCCCGTTCGATCATATACGCGGCGATTTGCTCGTACGTATCGATCGCCTCGTCGAGCTGCTTCGTCAGCGTCGCCTTGATCTCCGGCGTTATCGCTTCGGTCGCGGCCATCGCGTAGTTGCGCACGCCGGTTTTGGCGGCGATCAGGAAGTCCATCGCGATGACCTGATCGGTCAGCTTGTTCATGCCCGTCAAATATTCGACGATCGTATTCATCCGTTTTGCTCCTGTCCGACGGCTTTGCTTAGAATTGTGCCCAGCTCCCGCAGCTGCCGGGTCGACACATCGACGTCGCGCTGCAATATATGTTTCAGAGCCGGGTCCGAAACGAGCGCCTGCATCGTTTTCGATTTCGTCATGCATACCGTCTTGAAGGCGGCTAGTTCATGAACCTCCAGCGCTTCGTGCCACGCGTATTCCATACGGCGCATCCTCCTGTCGTCAAACGTTACGGTTTCAGCACGACTTTAATGCAATTGTCCTGCCTCGTATCGAAAATCTCGTAGCCGCGTTTCGCTTCGGTCAAAGGAAGGACGTGCGTCACCACGTCGCCCGGATCGACCTTGCCCGTGGCGATCAGCTCGTACATATGGGGCATATAGTGGATGACGGGCGCCTGCCCTGTCTTCACCGTAATGTTGCGCATAAACAAATCGCCAAGCGGGAACGCGTTGTAACGGCCGCCGTAAACGCCGGTAATTTGGATCGTGCCGCCTTTGCGAACGCACTGCGAGGCGATGACGATGCCGCCCATCGCGCCGCCGTGCAGCTTCAGGCCGGACGCCAGCGTCTCCATCGGAGTCATTTTGCCGCTCATCCCCGAGCAGTCGATGACGACATCCGCGCCGCCCTTCGTCAGCTCTTTCATATACGCGCCCGCGTTTTCGTGCTCTTCGACGTTGACCGTTTCCACGTTGTTCGTCCGTTTCGCGTGGTCCAGCCGATAACTCAAACAATCGGCGGCAATGACCCGCTTCGCGCCCTTCAGCCAGCAAAACTTTTGCGTCAGCAGCCCGACCGGACCGCAGCCGATCACGATGACCGTGTCCCCGTCCTTGACCGCGGCGTTGTCGACGCTCCAGAACGCGGTCGGCATCGCGTCGGAGATCAGGCACAGCTTTTCGTCGGGCAGCTCGCAGCTTTCCGGAATTTTGAAATGGGTGAAGTTCGCGAACGGCACGCGCAAAAATTCCGCCTGCCCGCCGGGATAGCCGCCGGCCGTGCCCGAATAGCCGAAGTAAGCGCCAATTTCGCCGTTTTCGTTCGCATTGTCGCATTGGCTTTCGAGGCGGCTCCGGCAATACCGGCACTCGCCGCAGCCGATCGTGAACGGAATGACGACGCGATCGCCTTTTTTCAGCTTGGCGACGCCCGGGCCGACCTCCTCGACGACGCCCATCGGCTCGTGGCCGATCACATAGTCCTCCTGCAAGTTCGGAATCATGCCGTGAAGCAAGTGGAGGTCGGAGCCGCATATGGCGGTCGTCGTCAGCCGCACGATCATGTCGTCCGGCTTTTCGATTTTCGGATCGGGCACTTCTTTGACGGCGACGTTTTTGACGCCTTGATACGTTACGGCTTTCATGCGTCATGTCCTCCGGTGCGCTCGTCCGGCGTCCGATCGAACATGCCTTTGCGCGACGTGTCTTCCGGGAACAGGTTCATTTGCGCGATTTGCGCCGTTTGCTCCGCCCCGAGCAGGTCAAGCTTGAACTGTTCGCGCAGCTCGTACGGATGAAACCATTTTTTGCGGATCATCAGCTCGGCGATCTCTTGATGGAGCGCGATCCCCTGATGAAGCTGGGCGCGGAGCAGCGCTCTGGCGTCCGGCGAAGCCGTTTCGGTCAAAGCGACGGCCGTGTTGCGGACGCCTTCCTTGGCGCGGACGAGAAAATCCATCGCCAGCGTCATGTCGGCCGTCTCCGGCATGTTCAATGCGCCGGAAGGGTCCAGTTCGTCCATTTTCATAATAGGTATCCGCCTTTTAATTGAGGATGGGGGTCGGCCGACGATCCGGCACGGGCGCCTGAAACGGCGCTCTCGCGTATACGGCCTTCAGGTCGTCGAGCGCCCGGGTCGATTGCTCCACGTCTTTTTGCAGCAGCTGCTTCAGCTCCTTGTCGAATACGAGACCTTGCATCAGCTTCGACTTGGCCAGGCATAACGTCTTGAAATTGATCGCCTCGTGAATGTCCAGCGCCTCGTGCGGCGCGAGCGGCTGCGCTTGCACCATCCGCATCACCTCCTCCGACCGCGGCGGTCAGTGATAGGGTTACCTCTTGCGGCCGGCTTATTCTCTCCCGTAATGGACGGACAGCTCCCGGGCCTTCCTGCCGATCCGATCCGCCATCTCGCCGGGCTCGATGACTTTGGCCGCGGTGCCCAGCTGAAAAAAATAGTCGGACACGAATTCGAATTCGCTTCGGTCGATAACGGCGTCGACATAGCCCCGTTCCGAATCGATCGTCACGATATGAGGCTCGAGCCAAGGCTGGCTGCGGCATTGCCGCAGCCCCTCCCGCGTCAGCTCCGCATATAACCGCACCGGAGCTTTCGGGTCCTGAGCGGTCAGACGATTCAACCAGTCGGTCAGATTCATGGGGGGCTCGACGATGGTTTGCGTTTGTTCCACCGACACGATCCGGTCCGTCCGAAACTGTCGGATTTCGCCCGACACCGGCTCGAAGGCGGGCATGTACCAAAAGCCTTTGTACGCATATACGCCCAGAGGAACGATTTCCCTGATCGTATTTTCCGACCTCGAGACGTATTCCATAACCAGCACCCGGTTCTCGGCGGCGGCCTCGATCATTTCTTCGAGATGCGGCGACGGGACGCTTCTTTTTTGATTCCAAAACGACATTACGGAATCGAGACGATCCACTTTCCGTTTCGTGTCGTCGGGAAGACCGGCATACAGGTTCCTGGAAACCGAGCTGATATTGATGTCGAAAGGGAGCGTTCGAACATATTTCAGCGATTGGAAAGCAAAAAAAATAGCGAACGCTTCATGCTCGTCAAAAATAACGGGCGGCAGCAGCCGGTTGTTCAGAATCCGATAACCGCCGCCCCGGCCGGGTTCGGTATACAGCGGAACGCCCATTTCGGCCAGATCGGTCAAATATCTGTGGGCCGTTCGGACGGAAATTCCGAATTCGTTGGCGACATCCTGAGCCGTAAAGTTTCGTTTGGCGTTGACGTATAAGATCAGATCGAACAACATTTTGGCTTTGGACATCGGATTCTCCCCTTCTCGAAACCATGACAGGTATTGGCATGGTTAAAGTGTACAATGTTCACGGCAGCTTGACAAAGGAGGAGAGAGACCGTTTATGGGAAAAGAGGATTCCATTCAAGTGACCGGCGCAACCGAAAAAAATTTAAAAGGCGTTGACGTGACGATCCCGAAAAAAAAGATTACGGTATTCGTGGGCTTATCCGGTTCAGGGAAATCGGCGCTGGTATTCGACACGATCGCGGCGGAATCGCAGCGGCAGCTGAACGAAACGTATTCCAGCTTTGTCCGCAACCGGCTGCCGCATTACGGGCAACCGGAAGTGGAGTCGATCGAACGGCTGCCGGTGGCTATCGTCATCGATCAGAAACGAATCGGAGGAAACGCAAGATCGACCGTCGGTACGGCGACGGACATCTATGCTTTGCTGCGTTTGCTGTTTTCCCGTTTCGGAACGCCTTTCGTCGGGTATTCGGACGCGTTTTCGTTTAACAATCCGCAAGGGATGTGCCCGGAATGCGAAGGATTGGGCAAAGCGAAGGCCGTCCGCGTCGATCGGCTGCTCGATAAGGAGAAGTCGCTCCATGAGGGAGCGATTTTGTTCCCTACTTTTCGTCCCGGCGACTTCCGCTGGAAAAGATATGTAAGCTCCGGCCTGTTCGACAACGACAAAAAGCTGAAGCATTTCACGGAAGAGGAAATGGACACGCTGCTGTATAAATCCGGATTCAAGCCTCCGCATCCGACCAAGGACTGGCCGCCGACCTCGCTGTACGAAGGCGTCGTCCCGCGAATCAAACGCACTTTTTTGGACAAGGACTCGCGGGATTCCGCGAGGTACAAAGAGGCCATCGACCGCGTGGTGACGGAGGAGCGTTGTTCCGTGTGCGACGGCGGCCGGCTGAACCGGACGGTGCTGTCCTGCACCTTAAACGGGAAAAGCATCGCGGACTGCTGCGGCATGCCGATTAACGAGTTGATCCGGTTTATTCAAGCCGTCGACGAACCGGGAGCGCGGACGATCACCGAGGCGATTGCGAGACGGCTGAGTCATCTGGAATCGATCGGACTGGGGTATTTGCACCTGAATCGCGAAACGTCCACTTTATCGGGGGGCGAATCGCAGCGAATCAAAATGGTGCGCCAGCTCGGAAACGGCCTGACGGACATCGTCTATATATTCGACGAACCGAGTATCGGGCTCCATCCCCACGACGTCCGCACCATCAATCGGTTGATGCGGCAGCTGAGGGATAAAGGCAATACGGTGTTGATCGTGGAACACGATCCCGACGTCATCCGAATCGCGGACCATATCGTGGAGTTGGGACCGGGTGCGGGAACGATGGGCGGAACAATCGTCTATGAAGGCGATTTGCACCGGCTGCGGGCGGCAAATACTTGGACGGCGAAAGCGCTGAATCGACGGCCCGCCTTCAAGGACGAGGTAAGAACTCCCGCCGGTTGGATCGCGATCGAATGCGCCGACCGTCATAATTTGAAACGGATCAACGTTCGCATTCCTACAGGCGTCCTTACCGTCGTGACGGGCGTGGCCGGCTCGGGGAAAAGCACCTTGATCCGTCATGAGCTGCCGAAGCATTGTCCCGAAGCGATTTTCATCGATCAAGGGACGATCGGGGCTTCCAACCGCTCCAATATGGCGACCTATACCGGCATCTTCGATGCGATCCGAAGCTCGTTTGCAAAGGAAAACGGCGCGGACGCCGCGCTATTCAGCTTTAACTCGCGGGGAGCCTGTCCGACTTGCAAAGGGCTGGGAATGCTCTATACCGATTTCGCCTTTATGGATACCGTTGCGACCGTATGCGAGGTATGTCAAGGACAGCGGTTCACGCCGCATGTGTTGTCGATGACGTATCGCGGGAAAACGATCAGCGATGTGTTGTCCATGACCGTCGACGAGGCGTTGGATTTTTTCCACGATACCCATATAACGGATGCGCTGAAACGGCTTCACGAGGTTGGGATCGGTTATTTGTCGTTGGGACAGCCTCTCAGCACGTTATCGGGCGGCGAGCTGCAGCGGGTCAAGCTGGCGGCGGAGCTGGAAACGAACGGGAATGTTTATGTGCTGGACGAACCGACAACCGGTCTTCACCTGTCCGACGTCGAGCGGCTGCTCCGCATGATGAATCGGTTGGTCGAAAGGAACAACACCTTGATTGTCATCGAGCATAACGTGGACGTCATTTGCCAGGCCGACTGGCTGATCGACCTGGGACCGGGGGCGGGGGAGGATGGAGGCCGCGTTTTATACGAGGGGGTTCCGGACCGGATCGTCGACTGTCGCGACTCCATAACCGGCGCTTATTTACAAGAGGCGGTAAACCGGGCGTAGAGGGAACGCCCCGGGACATCGTTCTCGAGCCCGCGGAACAAAAAAAAGAGCGACCTGCCTTTGGGCATGGCCGCTCTTGTCATCATCAAAATACTTGCACGACTTCGGTAATGCCTTCCACTTCTTCGAGGAGGGCCCGTTCGATGCCGGCCTTCAGCGTTATGGTCGAGCTCGGGCAGCTTCCGCAAGCTCCCATCAGCTTCAGCTTCACGATTCCGTCCTCGACGTCCACGAGCTCGACGTCGCCGCCGTCCCGCTGCAGAAACGGACGCAATTTATCCAGCACCTCAAGCACTTCGTCGTAAACGGCTTCTTGCTGTGCGTTGCTCATTTGCCTCATCTCCCTTCACGTATTATTATAGTACATTATAAACAAAAATAAAACGGTGCGACACTAGACACTGCGTAGGCCGGATGGTGAACGAACAATGAGACCGATCGTCGAATTTTGCACGAACAATATGCACCACGGTACCGACGAGACGATGCGCAAGCTGGAGGAGAACCCCGAGCTGGACGTGATCGAGTACGGCTGTCTGGGCAACTGCGGACAGTGCTATGTCGAGCCCTATGCGCTCGTAAACGGGGAAATCGTCGCCGCATCGTCTCCGGACGAGCTGTACGAAGCGATATTGGCCAAAATCGAAGAGTGGGAAGCGCAGTTCGCCTGGCCTCCCGAATAAACGGGCGGGGCGGCTTCAGCCGAAATGATGTTTGGACATCCAAAGCACGCCGCTTTTCAGTACGCGCGGCACTTTTCCCATAATGACCGTTTTTTTGCCCATCATGCCGAAGCCGGCTTTTTTCCCGAGCGAGCCGAGCACGCCCTTCAGCTTGATCGGCTTGAGCCGGGGCGTTTCGCCTTTCCACAGCGCATGCATCACCTCGGCCACCTGCTTGCCTTGCTCCTCCGCCGCTTGGGCGCTCGGGCTGAACGGCAGGCTGGCGCAGTCGCCGACGACGAATACGTCGGGATGGGCGGGAATTTGATGATACTCGTTCAGCAGCACGCGGCCTTGCCCGTCCTTCGGCACGGGAAGCTTCTGCACGATCGGGCTCGGCTGAATGCCGGCCGTCCATACGGTCAGGTCGGTCAAAATTCGTTCGTTCCCGTTTTGCAGCACGCCTTGCTCCACGCTTTGGAGCGTTACGCGGGAAAGCATCTCCACATCGTGCTCGATGAACCAATCGCGTACATAGTCTACCAGCTTCGGCGGAAACGACGACAAAATGCTCGGTCCGCGGTCGATAATCCGTATGTTCAAATCCGGACGGCTTTCCCGCAGCTCGGAAGCGATCTCGACGCCGCTTAACCCGCCGCCGACGACGGACACTTGGGCGTACGGGTTCAAATCGTTGATCGCCTGATACGCCTTGCGCGATCCGGACAGCGTCTGGATGCTGTGCGAATGCAGCTCGGCCCCCGCGATGCCGTGGTATTTGTCCACGCAGCCGAGCGCGATGACGAGCCAGTCGTACGCAAGCGGATCGTTCTGGTCCATCAGCACGAGCTTGCGCTCCAGATCGATGCCGGTCACCTCGCCGTACTTCAGCAGCAGCCGCGGATCGTTCGGAAACGAGACGCGAATTTCCGCTTCCGACACGGTCCCGGCCGCCAAAGCGTAATATTCCGTTTTCAGTCCTTGATAAGGCATTCGGTCGACAAGCACGATTTCCGTACCCGCCGGCGGCTCCTGCTCCAACAAATGGAGGGCCAGCGTCAGCCCGCCGTACCCTCCGCCCAATATGACGAATCTGCTCATTCGAAAATAGCGGTCCTTTCCGTAATCCTTAAAGTTAAAGGTTGTTGTATTAGAATGTCACGCCGGTGGGAACTTTATAAGCGATCCCGTCAGTCGTACACCCGAATCTCGTTGTAAAACGTATCGCGCTCGATCGGTATCCGGTTCGCGCCCTTAATCATATGAATCAGCTCGTCCCGCGTCAGTCCTTCCGGGGAGAGAGCGCCCGCGGAATGGCTGATCCGTTCCTGCACGATCGTGCCGTGGGCGTCGGAGGCGCCGAACGTAAACGCCAATTGGGCGAGCTGGGTGCCGAGGTTGATGAAATACGCTTTGACGTGCTGGACGTTGTCCATCATCAGGCGGCTGATCGCGATCGTCTTCAGATCGTCGAACGCCGACGTTCTCCGTTTGATGCCCATGCCGGTGTTGGGCGGCTGCACCGCGTTCGGAATAAATACCATAAAGCCGTTCGTTTCGTCCTGCAGCTCGCGCAGCTGCATCATATGCCGGATTCGTTCTTCCTTCGTCTCGATCGATCCGTACAGCATGGTGGCGTGCGTCCGCAGCCCGAGCTTGTGCGCCGTCCGGTGCACATCGAGCCATTGCTCGGACGTCGCTTTTTCCACGTTCATTTTCGAGCGGTACCGTTCCGTCAAAATTTCCGCGCCGCCGCCCGGAAGCGTGCCGAGACCGGCGTCGATGAGCCGCTGCAGCACCTCTTTGTACGACAGGCCGCTGATGCGCGAGAAAAAGTCGATTTCCGCTCCGGTGTACGCTTTGATCGTCACGTCTGGGTAATGCTTCTTCAGCGCTCGGATCGATTCGACGTAATAGTCGAACGGGACGTTCGGATTATGGCCGCCGGTAATGTGGAATTCGCGCATCCCCGGGCGAAAATGCTTCGCGACGTATTCCAGCATTTCATCCGGCGACAGCGTATAGGCGCCTTCTTCGCCTTCGTCGCGGCGGAAATGGCAAAAAGCGCAGCGGTCCTCGCATACGTTCGTGAAATACAGGCTCATGTTTTCGATAAAATACACGTTCCGTCCGTTTTTGCGCATGTTCGCCTTGTTGGCCATTTGTCCGATCGTCAGGAGGTCGTCGGATTCGTACAGGAAGACGCCGTCCTCGAGCGTAAGCCGCTCGCCGTGTTCCACCTTCTCGGCGATTTCGGCCATACGGTTGTCCGGGTTCGTCATTATCGTTTGCATGATGCTCCTCCTCGGTTGTCGATTGAACTGCTTGTGTCGGTTGCCGAGCTTGACCGTACCGTTTCGATGACTTATCTATTATAAACCTACTCCGGTTTGCGGGCAACAGTCATGGCAGGTTTTCGTCCGTGCGGCGCGCGCCCGGCCGGGCCGCATCCCTCTTGAGGAGCGATAGGAATAGGAGTATACTGAAAATAGAACGTATCGAAGGAGGGGAACGTTAATGATTACCATTACGGATGAAGCAGTCGATAAAATCAAAGAGATGCTTGCGGCCGAGGAAACGCCGAACCTGTTTTTGCGCGTAGGCGTGAAGGAAGGCGGCTGCAGCGGTTTTTCATATGGAATGGGCTTCGACGACGAAGAGCACGGCAACGACGAAGTGCTGACTATTAACGGGTTGAAGGTGGTCGTCGATTCCGACAGCACGAAATATTTGCGCGGTCTCGAGATCGACTTCAAGGATGCGGCCATGGGGGGCGGGTTCACCATCCACAATCCGAACGCCATCGCAACCTGCGGCTGCGGCAGCAGCTTCCGCACGAAGGAAGAAGCCGGCAAGCCGAATCCGGAGCAATGCTGATCGCTTCCTCGACGAACGCCAAAACGCCTTTTTGACTGGGGCCTCCCAAGGCCGTCCAAGCAAAAAGGCGTTTTTTTCGGTAGTAAAGGGTTTATATCTGTTCGGGCTCTTTTTTGATCTTCCCGTGGTATGGATGCGAGCCTTATGAAGCTTTTTCGAAGAGCAAACGAAAAGAACGCTTAAGCATGGGGCGAGCGCGGGGCCTTTCGTTTCCACGACCGGCGTGTCCGAATCCTGCCGAGCCATTGGAATACAACCGGACGGGAAAACCTCCTGCTAACTTGCTCTCCTAGTGGCATAGTGTCGAAATACCGGGAGAAGCTCCCGATAAAATGGCGCTGTATCGGCGAAATGCACGGTATGGACGATTTTAGCGGGATGTTTTCCCGTTGTTTTACCCGGAAACGAGAAACGACCGAAAATAGCGGGATCATTTCCATCTCGATCCCCGCTCTGCTGCCGTTTCGGCATGCAACAAGGATCGGTTTGCACGAAAAATCGTTCGTCCCGCCCTTCGCTTAAGCGTCAAAACCGGAGCGGGTTTTCTGCTGACGGCGGGCGGGAAACGGCGATTCCGGCTCGTATGACCTGCGCCGGCGTCGTCGAGAGTAGGAGCCGGGGGCGAGCATGGGGCGGCGGCGGGACTGGCCCATGCGTCTAACGGACATGGCGGCCGCTATGGAGCCTCATTTCGGCCTATTTTTTTTTGTAACGGACACAGATGCAGCTATTTGGCGAAAAAAAACCTTTTGGATGGCAATTCGGGGCAAATAGGAGCAATGGTGTCCGTTACGATTGGAAAACGGCCGATTCTCGCGAAATAAGCGCCGTGGTGTCCGTTACGTTTCGGAAGCCGCTGTTTCGTTCATCCCGAAATACGTCGACGATAGACGTTTTTCTTACTGTTTATTCGTACTTTCGCCGCGAAACGGAATAACGCCGCCCTGCGACATTCGTTGTCGCGGAAGCGGCGTTAAGTTGCTGTGTTATACCTATATCTGACTGACCTTGTCGGTCATGGGGTTCTCAAGATATCGTCAACCTTACATGTTGCAGCAAGCTCGCAAACGGTACAAGCCATGATAAACCTAAAACAATGAAAGCCCTGCCTCTCTTTCATCCTTACGACTCCTTGATCGCGCCAGTGTGAATCAGGTTCATGCCAATCTTCGGGATATTGTCGTTCATGGAATATTCGCAGGTTGCTGCGGGGACTTTCGAGGATGTCCGAAGGGTGACTCGAATAACACATTTTGTAATTATACACGCAATCGTCCGTGTTGTCAATGTTTCTTCCTTTACAGGATCGTAGTCCGGGACGCATCGGCAAACAGGATTTCGAACCGGGCGCGTTGAAAGTAATGCGGTGACACGAAGCTGCGAAACGAATGGAGACGATGACGATGACGATGGAACGATGGCCGGACGTCGCGTATAGCGAAAACGACGCGGAGCGGCGAAAAATGGACGTATTTGTGCCGGGCGACAACGCGAACGGGATCGGGCTGCTGTTTATTCACGGCGGAGGATGGCATGCCGGCAGCCGCACGGCTTGGCACCCGGTGGCGGAACGCTTTTGCGGGCTTGGCTACAGCTGCGCTTCGGTCGGCTACCGGCTCGCCCCGGACTGGCATTACCCGGCGCCCGTCGAGGACGTGCGGCTGGCGATGTCGTATTTTCTCGAAAACGCGGACCGGTTCCGCTTCGACGGGAAGCGGACCGCCGCGATCGGTTCGTCCGCCGGGGGCCATCTGGCCGCCATGCTGGCGACGATACCGGCGGAGGACGAGCTCGGCTATACGTCCGAGGTGCGCATCCGCGAGACGAGACCGACCGCGGCCGTGCTGTACTGCGCCGCGACGAATCTGCGCCTCGCGGACAACGTCGACAGCCTGAAGCCTTCGATCGAAAAGCTGTTTGGCCGCCCGGAGTCGGAAATCCCCGAGTCGTATGCGTTGGGATCGCCTTACGACCGGATCGACGGGCGCGCTTCGGCGACGCTGCTCATTCACGGCGACGCCGACGAAACGATTCCCGTCGACCATTCGCGGCGTTATTACGACAAGCTCGTCCGCCATGGCGTCAAAGCCGAGCTTTGCGTATTGCCCGGCGTGCGTCACGGCTTCGGCTACGGCGCGTCGACTCCGGCGCAGCTCGAAGCGATATCCGCCATCGAGCGGTTTTTCGCGGGGATCTGGTGATCGGCGCGGCTGCGGAGAAGGAAACGGCATGGAACGGGAGACGCTCGGACGAACATATTCGTCCAGAGCGTTTCTTTTTTTCCCGAAGGAACGATTTACCGCGCATTCTTTCATCTTATTTTAAGGTTTGAAGGTTACAATACCCCGATGAATAATTTGCCGGACGGAAACGGGAACGGGAACGGGAACGGGAACGGGAACGGGGGCCGCGGGTTCCAAGCTTCTTTCCGGAACAGGAGGAGTCGGGGATGGAGAACGACAGAGCCGCATCGTCGTTTTGGAAAAGCATGTTTTTCCGCATCGCCTTGTTGCTTTGGCTCAAGCTCATCGTGCTGCGCGTCTTCATCTATCATAAAATCGATTGGAGCGGCGCGGCGCTCGATTTGGCGTCCGTGCTCGCGGCGGCCGGAGCGGTCGAGCTGCTCGTGCCGCGCAAGGTGAAAAAGGCGGCGTTTTGGGGGCTTAACGCGCTCGGCTCGCTCATTTTGTTCGCGGCGACGCTTTATTTTACGCATTTCGGATCGATCGTCACGTACACGTCGCTGTACGGCTTAAAGCAGGTACTCCAAGTGTCGAGCAGCGTCAAGCGGGCGATGCACCCGGAAAATTACGTGTTTTTCATCGACATGGCGATCGCCGCGCTGCTGTGGCTGTATCGGAAAAAGCGCGGCAGTCTCCCGCATTGGAGCGGCATTTCCCCGGGCAAAGCTTCCATTGCCGCGGTCGTGCTGATTGCCGTCGCCGTTTCGGCGCTGTCGATCCGCGTCGAAGGCAAAGTGCGCAACGAGCTCGTCCGCGCGGAAAAGCTCGGCTTTTTCAACTACCAAAGCTCGTTCGCGTTGGAAGCGTGGGAAAACAGCCGCGAAACGAAATTTGCAAGTACGGAGCAGGCGGCCGACACGATTAAAAAAATCCGGTCCAAATTTCCGTACCGTCCGCAGCCGGACGACGCGGAGACGGCGTCGGAGTCCAGGCTGTTCGGCTCCCAGAAAGGGAAAAACGTCATCGTCGTGCAGATCGAATCGCTGCAAAATTTTACGATCGGCTATACGGTCGACGGACAGCCGCTCACTCCGGTGCTGAACGGGCTGGCGGAGCAAAGCTTCTACTTCGACAACGTATACCAGCAAATCGGGCAGGGCAACACGTCCGACGCGGAATTTATGTTCAATACGTCGCTCTATCCCGCCGGCAGCATTCCGATGTCGACCGGCTTCGGCAACCGCGAGCTGCCGAGCTTCCCGAAACTGCTCCGGGAGCAGGGCTACAGAACGATGACGTTCCATGTCAACGACGTGACGTTTTGGGATCGCGACGAGCTGTACCCGGCTCTCGGCTTCGACCGCTATTTCGACAAGCCGTACTTTACGAACGACGAATTCAACGCGTTCGGCGCTTCCGACGAGCAGCTGTACCGTGCCGGAATCAAGCAGCTGACGGCGCTGCGCGACGCGAACGTTCCGTTTTACGCGCAGTTCGTCACTGCATCGAGCCATCATCCGTTCGTCATACCGGACGATAAGAAAAAAATACGGCTGCCCGCGGACAAGTACAAAAACACGCAGGTCGGCGAATATTTGGAGGCCGTCAATTACGCGGACTATGCGCTCGGCACGTTCATCGACCAACTGAAGGCGACCGGGCTGTGGGACAATTCGATCTTGGTCGTTTACGGCGACCATTCCGGGCTGAAGCCGCAGTACAACGATCCGGATGAGCTCACCCGGCTGCTCGGCATCCCGTATCACGAATATGTGACGCGCTTCAACGTTCCGTTCATCGTGCACGTGCCGGGACAGACGGAGGGCGAAACGATCGGCCAGGCCGGCGGTCAGCTCGACATGATGCCGACAGTGGCGAATTTGCTCGGCATATCGCTGGGCGAGCGGAATTTCGTCCACTTCGGCAGCGACTTGCTGAACATCGAACGGAACGTTTTCGGCATTCGCTACTATTTGCCGACAGGCTCGTTCATCAACGACGACATTTTGTTCATTCCCGGCGAAAGCTTCGAGGACGGTACGGCCGTCCGGTTGGATACGCTGGAGCCGGTCGCCGACGTGACGCCGTACAAAAAAGACTATTATTATACGATGGCGCTGATGAAATCGTCGGACGAGTATATGAAAGTTCTGCCGAAGCGGGAAACGGAATAAGCTTCGAAGGGATGCGTCAGCTTTCGGTCGTTTTTCCGACAGGCGGCTGCATCAAAAATCGGTCCGCGGAACGAGGCGCGTTTCGTTCCGCAGCCAGTATGACGTTCGCATCGGATTCGGGTATAGTCGGGCTAGCGGAGGTGTTGCCTGTGAAGGCGTTAGCGATCAAACGGATGGACGAATTGGACGATGCCGGCTTGGAGCAGGCGGCGGGCGTATTCGTGGACAGCTATTTCGATTCGCTCTCCTACTTGTCGCGCGATAGGGACGCGCTGGTCGGGCTTATCCGAAAATCGTTCATCCGCGCCCAATTTTTCGCGGCCGTCAGCGAGGGACGCGTTGTCGGCATTACGGCCTACTCGACGAACCGGACGCGCGCGATCCGGTTCGAGAAGCGCGACATGATGCAGATCGCCGGGGCCGTGAAAGGGCGGCTGCTGCACGCCCTCTTCGCCCGGGAGCTTCATGCGCCGCTTCGTTTGGCGGACGGCGAATGCTATATCGAAGCCGTCGCTACCGATCCGAATGCGAGGGGAAAGGGCGTGGCGACCGCGCTGTTGAATCAGTTGCTCGAGCGGCTGCCGTACCGGGTATTTACGCTGGAAGTGACGGATACGAACGAGCGGGCGATCCGCCTGTACGAAAAGCAGGGGTTCGCCGTATTCCGCACGAAAAAACAGCGGCTGTTCCGCAAGCGGACGGGGTTCAACGCCAGACTGTACATGCGAAAAACGGTCGACAAAGCGCTATAGCCGGAACCGTTCCAAATGGTCCCACAGCCGCTCCCGGCGCAAAATGTCGGCCTGCTTCCGGCCGATCAGATCGAAATGGGGGAACGGCGGACGGTTATGGATGTAGCGCGGATTCAGACCATGGGCCTCGCACCAGGCGGTCAGCCGCTCCAGGTCGGCGCAGCCGACCTTCGTCACCGTACGGCTGCCCGGAAAGCGGGGGTCCAGCCAATAATGGGTCAAAAACGCGATTTCGCCGCGGGCTACCGTTTCCTTCCAGCGGTTCAGCTCGTCGCGGGTAATGCCGAAAGCCATGTCGAATCCCCCCTGCAATGTGCGGACAGCGTTCATTGTTTCATTATAGCAAAGCGGGGCGGATTCGCGGAAATGTAGGATCGAACAGGAGCGGCCCCTTCCAATCGTTGGGTGCTATCCCATTGCATAATGCGAAAAAAGCGCCGGGTGTTCTCCCGGCGCTTTCTTCTTTTTTTCGATCTTACTGCAAAATCGTTTCGATCCGCTCGATGACGTCCGCGCTCAGCTCGATGCCGGACGCCGCCGCGTTTTCGTCCACCTGGGCGGGGCGGCTCGCGCCGACAAGCGCGCTGGCGACGTTCGCCTGGCGCAAAATCCAGGCGATCGCCAGCTGGCCGACCGTAATGTTCAGCTCATTCGCGATGTCGGTCAGCTTGGCGACTTTGGCGATTTTTTCTTCGGTGATCGACTTGCGCACGCCTTCCAGCTTGCCGGCGCGGCTGTCGGACGGAATGTCCGCGGCCGATTTATACTTGCCCGTCAGCAGCCCTTGGGCGAGCGGCGAAAACACCACTTGGCCGATGCCGTTCTGCGTGCCGAACGGGATCACTTCTTTTTCGATATAGCGGTTGAACATGTTGTAAACGGGCTGGTTGACGACGATGCGGTCGAGCAAGTACCGGTCGGCCACGCCGAGCGCCTGCGCCATTTGCGCCGCCGTCCATTCGCTGACGCCGACGTACAGCACTTTGCCCTGCCGGACGAAATCGTCGATCGTCCGCAGCGTTTCCTCGACCGGCGTCTCGGGATCGAACCGGTGGCAATAGTAAATGTCGACGTAGTCGGTGCCGAGCCGCTTCAGGCTCGCGTGCAGCTGCTCGAACACATGCTTGCGCGACAAGCCGCGGTCGTTCGGACCGTCGCCCATCGGCCAAAACACTTTCGTCGCGAGCACGTAAGACTCGCGGGGATATTCCTTCAGCGTTTCGCCCACGACAAGCTCGGCCGCGCCGCGCTCGTAGACGTTCGCGGTATCGAAAAAGTTGATGCCGAGGTCGTATGCGCGGCGAATCGAACCGACGGCGTTTTCGCGTTCGACGTAGCCTCCGTAAGTCAGCCAGCTGCCGAGGCTGATTTCGCTCACTTTCAATCCGGTTTTCGCCAGTTTGCGGTATTTCATGCAACTCACTCCCCGTAGCAAAATGAAGCGGACTTGTCGTCCGCCTGTAGAACGATACTTTTCTATTATAAAAAAAGCTGGTACACTTTTAAAAGAAGTGAAATCGGAACGAGTTACTCAAGTCCAGTTAACTAACTATGTGACGAAAGAGAGGATCGACATGGAGAAATTGAGCGAAGACAAGGCGCCTCACCGAAAAGGCTATATCCCGAAAGAACCGGTATGCATCGAATGCTCGATCGAAAAAACGCTCGACGTCATCGGCGGCAAATGGGCGTTTCTCGTCCTTCGCGAGCTGTTCGGCGGGACGAAGCGGTTCGGCGAGCTTCAGCGGAGCATTCATCATATCAGTCCGACGGCGCTAACGAACACGCTGCGCCATATGGAGGAGAAGGGCGTACTGGAGCGGAAGGTATACCCGACCGTGCCGGTGACGGTCGAATATACGCTTACGCCGAAAGGGCAAGATTTGCACCCGATTATTAAAAGCATGAAGCTGTGGGCGGCCAAATGGGCGTAGCCGGACGGCCCCGCCGCTTCGCGCGGACGGGGCGCACGGCCGTTTCGAAGGAAGCGGAGGACGGAGACGGGTACCGGACAAGACGCATCGTTCCGGCGAAGCATCGCGGAAAATTTACGCGGCTCAACCGCCGGACGCGGTCGCCGGCGGATAGTCGCTTTTGAGCGCTTCGACCGATTCGTAGCGCGGCGTTTCGAACAAAAATTTGGCCGGCCCTTTATCGGTCCGGTCTTTAATAATATGACCGTAATATTTGCCGTTCGCGGCGAACACGAACATCGTCTTGCCGGGCTCCTCCAGGAGCGGATACTTTTCGACCATAAAGAACCTTCCGTTTCCATTGGTATCGTATCTTTATTATTCTCGTCCGGGCGGATCGATTCCTGCCGTTTCGAAGCGGCGGCTTAAAAACGAACATTCGAACGATTCGGGAAGTCCGGAATGCCGATCATATGTTGCGAAAAGGGGGCCGCGAATGAAACCGTTCGGCTATCCGCTGCTCTTGGGAGCCTTATTGGGAATATCGACGCTCGTCTGCATGTATTCGTTCGGGGCGATTTATCACGGCGTTCGTACGTCCGGCGAAATCTTTCATGCGGTGCGCCTCTCCATTCTGGACTTGCGATTGTGGGTGACTGGGCTGTCCGTTCTGGCTACCTCGCCGCTGACCGCCCTGTATGCCCGCGTCAGACCGGGCATCGGTGCGACGGCGATCGCGGCGATAACGGCGGGCTCCGTTTTGACGGCGCTCGGTTGGGTCGTCTTGGTTTTCGAGGGAGCGATTGCGTCGGCTTTGGCGCGCCTCTTTCCGACGGACATGCATGGTATCGCGATCGGGTACCAGACGCATCCCGCTATCCTGCTTGCGGGCGCGCTTCTGTCCGCCGCCGTTTTCGTTCAATCGGCCATGACCGGCTATTGGACCAAGAACGGCGCACGTTCCATACCGCCGTCCCCCTCCGACCTCGCCTCCCGGAAATAAACGACCTTCATCCCCCTTCAACAGGAAGCCGTCACCGGACGATGAGCGTCCGTTCATTGAACGGCCCGGCGCGCCGTACTAAGATGAAACGTGACCGCGAAAGCGGGTCGTGCCCGAATCGGTTTCGGAAGAGGGGATGCATCATGAACAGATGGATCGGGTATATCGCCGCCGTCGTTTTCGCCGCGGCGCTGGGCGGCTGCCAAAAGGAGGCGGAACCGCCCGCGGCCGTAATGGAAGCGTACGTATCGGCCTGGCGGCAGCTGAATTATGCCGGCATGTACGGCGCTTTGTCGCCGGATGCGCAGGCGCGCATAACCGAAGACGAGTTCGCGAAACGGTACGGCGCCATCTATGAAGGGATCGAAGCGAGCGGGTTGGCCGTCGACATCATGCCGAAGGAGCCGGCGAAGGAAGAGCTGGACAAAGGCGAGGTGACGATTCCGTACCGCGTCGCGATGGAAACGGTGGCGGGTCCGCTGCGGTTCGACCATCAAGCGAAGCTGGTCAAAGCCGAGACCGCCGACGGGCCGAGATGGACGATCGCCTGGGAGCCGTCGCTGCTGTTTCCGCATATGGCGGACGGGGATAAAGTTCGGGTGACGACCGCGAAAGGCGTGCGCGGCGAAATCGTCGACCGGAACGGGAACGGACTCGCCGTGAACGGTACGGCGCCGCAGGTCGGGATCGTGCCGGGCCGGCTCGGCGACGCGGCGGAACGGACGAAGGCGACGCTCGCGGACAAGCTCGGCTTCAGCGTCGAGGCGATCAACGGCATGCTGGGCGCCAAATGGGTGAAGCCGGATTCGTTCGTCCCGCTCGCGTTCGTGGCCGAATCGGCCGCCGAGCAGTTCCGGGCCATTCCCGGCGCGGACGTGCAGAGCAGAGACGTTCGCGTCTATCCGTACGGCGAGTCGGCGGCGCATGTAACCGGATATATCGGCGAGATCAGCGCCGAGGAGCTGGAACGCCGCAAAGAGCAAGGCTATGCGGCGGGAGACTTGATCGGCAAAGCCGGGCTGGAGCAGCTGTTCGAGGAGCGGCTGCGAGGCAAGGACGGGGCGCGCATTTCCATTGTCGACGGCGCGGGCAAAACGAAGGAAACGATCGCCCGGAAGGACGCCTCGGCCGGGGAAACGATCCGGCTGACGATCGACGCGGACGTGCAGCGGGCGCTGTACGACGAGCTGAAGCAGGATGCGGCGTCCGCCGCGGCGATCCGGCCGGCGACCGGCGACATTTTGGCTCTCGTCAGCAGTCCGGCCTACGACCCGAACGCGTTTCAGCGCGGCTTGTCCGCGGAGCGGTATAACGCGTGGAACCGGGATCCGAAGCAGCCGTTTTTGAACCGGTTTACGAAAGCGTACGCGCCGGGCTCCGCCTTCAAGCTCGTAACGGCCGCGATCGGCCTGGATTCGCGCGTGCTCGATCCGGCCGAGGAGAAGCCGATAACCGGGCTGAAGTGGAGCAAGGACGGGTCGTGGGGAAACTACTATGTCAAGCGCGTCAACGAGACGAGCCCGGTCAACCTGCAAAAAGCGCTCGTTTACTCGGATAACATCTATTTCGCGCAGGTCGCGCTGGAGCTCGGGCGGCAGACGTTTGCCGCCGGATCGGCCAAGTTCGGCATCGGCGAGCGGCTGCCGGTTTCGTACCCGTTTCAAAAGTCGCAGCTTTCCAATACCGGCATTCGCAGCGACATTCAGCTTGCCGATTCCGGCTACGGCCAAGGGGAAGTGACGATGACGACGCTGCACGCCGCGCTCGTCTTTTCCGCGCTCGTGAACGAAGGGGATATGGCGTATCCGGTGCTGACGGAAGAGGAGGCGGCGGGTCGCGGGAAACGATGGAAGCCGGGAGCGATGGCGCCGGAAACGGCGGAGCTGCTGAGACGCGATTTGGTGCAGGCGGTCGCCGGCCCGGGGGCCCCCGGTCACGGCGCTTACATACCGGGAGCTTCGATCGCGGGCAAGACGGGAACGGCCGAATTCAAGCGGAGCAAGGAGGAGGACGGCCTCGAAAACGGCTGGTTCGTCGGCTTCGACGCCGCCGGTCCGCAGCTTTTGCTGGCGGTCATGGTCGAGGACGTCAAAGGCCGCGGCGGGAGCGGGTATGTGACGGCCAAAGCGAAACGCGTCTTTCAGTTTGCGATGAAGCGATAAACGGCGAAAGCGGACCGGCAGCGAGTGCCGGTCCGTTCGATTTTGCAAATAGCGGAAAATGATGCCGCAATGCCCGCGATTTCGCATCATTTCTCGCGAATAACGGAAATTGCTTCCGCCAAGAACGCGCTTCTAGCCGTTCGTCTGCAGCACTTTCTCGCGCTCGTCCCAATACCGGTTGTCGGTATTCAGCACCGCCTTCAAAAACTTCCCGGTATGCGACTGTTCGACCGCCGCGACCTGCTCCGGCGTCCCCTGCACCACGACGCTGCCGCCGTCCTTGCCGCCCTCCGGCCCCATGTCGATCAAATGATCGGATACTTTGATCACGTCGAGATGGTGCTCGATGACGAGCACGGTATGGCCGTTTTCGACGAGCTGGTTCAAGCAGTCGATCAGCTTCTGGATGTCGTGCAGGTGGAGGCCCGTCGTCGGCTCGTCGAGAATGTACAGGTTGTGCGAGCCGCGCTTCAGCTTGCCGATTTCCGTCGCCAGCTTGATGCGCTGCGCCTCGCCGCCGGACAACGTCGTCGACGATTGGCCGAGCTTCAAATAGCCGAGCCCGAGCTGGTTCAGCACGTTCAGCTTGTGCAAAATGTACGGCTGGTCGGTGAAGAAGGCGATCGCTTCTTCGATGCTCATGTCGAGCACCTCCGAAATGTTTTTGCCTTTCAGCCGCACCTCCAGCACGTCGTTGTTGAACCGGGCGCCTTTGCACGCCGGGCATACCGATTCGATGTCGGCCATAAACTGCAGCTGCGTCGTGACGATGCCTTCGCCCTGGCAGCTTTCGCACCGGCCCGTCTTCTGGTTGAAGCTGAACTCGTTTTTGCCGAGTCCGCGCTCCTTCGCTTCGTCCGATTCGGCGAACAGCTCGCGGATCCGGTCGAAGAAGCCGACGTACGTGGCCGGGTTGGAGCGGGTGCTCCGTCCGATCGGCGACTGGTCGATGTTGATGATGCCGGTCAAATGTTCGGCGCCTTCGATCGAATCGTGCTCGCCGGGCACGATTCGCTGATCCTGGAATACGGCGTACAGCTGCTTGTACATGACTTCGTTGATCAGCGTGCTTTTGCCCGAGCCGGACACGCCGGTGACGCACGTCAAAACGCCCAGCGGGATATCGACGTCGACGTTTTTCAAATTGTTGGCGCGCGCGCCGCGAATGCGCAAATACAAGCCGGAGGGAACGCGCCGCTTGGACGGCACCTCGATCCGTCTCGCTCCGGACAAAAACGAGCCGGTGAGCGACTGCTTCGACCTGCGCAGCTGCGCCGCCGTCCCCTGCGCGATCACCTGCCCGCCCCGCTCGCCGGGTCCGGGTCCGATCTCGATGATGTGATCGGCGCTGCGGATCGTATCGATGTCGTGCTCGACGACGATGATCGTATTGCCGATGTCGCGCAGCTTTTGCAGCGTCTGGACGATTTTCAGGCTGTCGCGGGCGTGCAGCCCGATGCTCGGCTCGTCCAGCACGTACAGCATGCCCATCAGCCCGGAGCTGATCTGCGTCGACAGCCGGATGCGCTGCGCCTCGCCGCCGGATATCGTGTCCGACCTTCGGCCGAGATTCAAATATTCGAGGCCAATGTCGATCAGCAGCGACAGCCGCGTCTCGATCTCGGACGCGATTTGCTTGCCGACCTGCCGCTTATGCTCCGGAAACGCGACGCCGTCCAGAAACGATTTCAGCTCCTTCAGCGGAACGCTGCACAGCTCGTGAATGTCTTTGCCGCCGATGCGCACGCAAAACCGCTGCGGCTTCAGCTTTTTCCCTTCGCAGTCCGGACACGTGTTCTCGACCATCACCCGTTTGAAAAACTCGTTGTCGCCGCCGCTTCCGGCCCGTTTCTTGACGAACCATTTGTACCAGCGGTTCACCTCGGCGACGAGCCCCGGGTACCGCCGAAGCTGCCCGACCTGCCGTTTCGCGTGGCGGGAGTCGGTTTCGGTCATGATGAGCGGAAACTGCTCGCCCCTCGTTCCGTTGAACAAAATATCGATAAAGTGCTCGGGCAGCTCGTTGAAAGGCGTATCGAGACTGCAGCCGTAATGGGCGAACAAGCTTTGCATGATCATGCCGCGGTACGACTTCTTCGTGCTCGGTCCGTAGAGGGAATGGTCGAGCGCGCCTTTGGCGACGCTTTTCTCCGGGTTGCGGATCAGGAAGCGCTTCTCGGTCCGCAAGTACGTCCCGATGCCGCCGCACGTCCGGCAGGCGCTGTTCGGATCGTTGAACGAGAAGTAGGACGGATGCAGCTCGCCGAGCACGAGATGGTGCGTCGGACAGCCGAAATCGCGATAAAACGCTTTCATGTCGGCCGGCTTGCCGTCCGCCGTTCCGGTTATTTCGAACCGGATGAATCCGTCGCCGATCAGGCTCAAGCTGTTTTCGATCGTTTTGGCCAGCGCCTTGAACAAGCTCGGCGAGACGACGACTTTATCGACGACGACCTCCATCCGGTAATCGGCTTCCTCGTCCAGCTCGACCGGATCGCCGAGATGGTGGGGCGTTCCGTTGATTTTGACCGTGCGGAACCCTTTGGAGCGAATTTCGTCGAACAGCGTCTGGTAATCTTCGTCGTACAGCTTGAAGATCGGGGCGAGCACCTCCAGCTCGGTGCCGTTCGGCAGCGCCTGCACGTGGTCGATCATTTGGCCGACCGTCTTCGTCTCGATCGGATGGCGGCAAAACGGACAGCACGCTTCGCCGCTCGAGGCGAACAGCAGCCGCAAAAAGTCGTACAGGTCGGTCATCGTGCCGACCGTCGAGCGGGGATTTTGAATGCCTTTCTTCTGCTCGATCGCGATGACCGGCGACAGGCCGAACACGAAGTCGACGTCCGGCTTCTTCAGCTGGTTCATCCGGCTTTTGGCGAACGTCGACAGCGATTCGAGAAACCGCCGCTGGCCTACCCCGTAAATGACCTCGAAGGCGAGAGACGACTTGCCCGAGCCGCTGACGCCCGTAATGACGGTCATCCGGTCGCGGGGGATGTTGACGTCGATATTTTTCAAATTGTTTTGTCTGGCGCCTCTCACTTCGATGCTCGTTTTCATGAAACGGCGTTCGCTCCTTCCCGGTTCGCCCGAATGCGAAGCCGTTCCGGCCGCTTTCGGGGAGCCTCCGCAATGTTTAAACGAATTCGTCTTCCTCCGGCAGCATATACCCGGGCTCGTCGAGAAACAGACGGCTTTTCGGCGTCGGCTTGACGCTCATCGGGATTTGGACGATATATTCGCGTTCGACGAGCCAGCTGCATCCCATTTCGAGCAGGCCTGCGTCCAGCCGTACGATCGCCCCGAGCTTGTCGGACATTTCCGATACGGAGCGGGCGTCGCCTTCCTGCTTCAAATAGTCGAGAATCGGGCGGAACAGCTCGAGCTCCCGCTCCCGCATAAAGTCCGCGATCCGATCGAGCGCGTTCCGGACTTTGTCCGCATCGACCGCTTCGCGAACGAGTCCGTCGTAGATGTCGCGGAAAAAGTCGGGGTTCAGCGCGGCCGCCTGCTGCACGCATTCCCGCATCGGCACGTCGCCGGCGCGAATGACTTCGATCTGCGCGAGCGCGTCGATCGTCTTGACGATCCAGAAGGCGCTGTAAGCCGCGTCGCGCTTGACGTAAAACCATTTCTCCGCCTTGGCCAGCATCCCGAGAATATGGCAGCCGAGCTGCAGCAGCTGCAGCCGGCGGTCCCGCTCGCCGACGTAACGAATGTTGTCGAAATAGTCCTCGAGCGTCTTGTCCCGCGTGAACAGCAGCGTTCCGCGCAGCAAGTAGGAATGGTTGAACGAGGTCGACACCGATTTCTCGACCCAGCGCTTGAATTCGTCGCGCGTCTGGATGGTCGCGTTGATCGGAATGCCGTTCTGGACGAAGCACATGCCGTGCCGGACGAGCTTCTGGTCGTGCACGATCAGCTTCATGTCGATGTCCGACTTTTCCCAAACCTGGTCGTACGACAAGCTGCCGAGCAGGATGGCGGCCACGATCTGATCGTCCTGCTTCAGCCGTTCCACGAAGGCGTGCAAAGCTTCCCGATAGGCGGTATTGACGGCGCTTTCCATGGGGATCCCTAGCTCCTTTGCGATAGGCGGACTTTGCCAAGCATGTTTCCAATATACCGTACATTTGTTCGCATGTAAATCGGTTCCATGGAAATATTTTTCAAGCTTGGCCCCGTCCGCGGAAAAACGTTCGCATCAATGGAGGAGTCCGCTTTGCTTCGCCTTCTTCACCAGCTTGGCGCTGACGCGGTTGATCCAATGTTTCAGCGTGACGCCCAGGATGAGCGCCAGCGCCGCGTACACCCCGAGCAAGCACAGGTCGCGGACGACGATGTCCGGCACGATGCCGCCGACGGCTTCCCGCATCAGGCTGATCGCGTAGGTGAACGGAAGAAACGGGTAGATCGCCTGGAAAAAGGCCGGTGTCACCTGAATCGGGAACGTTCCCCCCGAGCCGGACAGCTGCAGGACGAGCAGCACGATCGCCAGCGCCTTGCCGACGTTGCCGAATACGGAAACGAGCGTGTAGACGATCAGCATGAACAGCGTGCTGATGAGCGCTCCGAACAGGACGAACGGCGCCGGATCCGCCACGTACGTTCCGAGCAGCGCCATATCCCCGACCGTGACGAACAGCGATTGCAGCAGGGCGATCGTCCAAAACGTCAGGAAGCGCCCGAAATAGACGTGATGGCTTTGCGGCGAATCGGCATCGGCGGCGTGAACGTCGACCGTCAGCAGCGAGACGAGCAGCAGCGCGCCGACCCACAGCGACAGCGTGCTGAAAAAGGGCGACATCGCGGACCCGTAGTTCGGGATCGGGAACAGCCGGTGTTCGCTCAGCACGACCGGCTCCGCGAAAAATTCGCTCTCTTTCGTCGCATCCTTCCGCAGCAGCGATATGAGCTCCTCGAGACTGCCCTGCCGTTCCAGCGCGCGAATCCGGTCCGCCAGCTCGCGCAGCTTCGCCGCCGCGTCGGGCAGGCGGGCGATCGTCTCCTGCAGCGCCTGGTCGGCGGCGGCGAGCCCTTGCGCCGCGTCGTCGACGATGCGCCGGACGTCCGGGAGGGCGGCGATCGCCTGCCGCAGGGCGGAAGCGGCCGTGTCGGCGGCTTGCTTCGCCGCGGCGAAGCCTTGCACGATCGCCGGCAGCAGCTCCGGCTCGTAGCGGCCCGCCAAGTCGCCGAGCGCGGCGGACGCTTCCCCGGCCAGCCGTTCGAGCTCGGCGAGCTGCGCGTCGGACAGCTTGTCGCCGGCGGCGGCCGCCGCGGACGCCGTGTCGGCGATCGCCTTCAGCCGCTGCAGCCGGTCCCGCGCCTGCCCGAGCTTCGCGATCGCCGGCTTCAGCCGGTCCGCCCCGGCGAAGCCGTCCAGCCGCTCGAACAGGGCGAGCAGCGTGCCGGTCGCGTCCGCGGCTACGGCGAGCCGCCGCGACAGCTGCGCCAGCGCCGCCGACGATGCGGCCGGATCGGCGAGACCGTCGCGCAGCGTG
>NZ_JARBDC010000055.1:0-95831 GCF_036577625.1 Paenibacillus sp. GYB003
CCAGGTGCTGCTGCTGCCGAAAGATCCGAACGACGACAAAAACGTCATCGTCGAAATCCGCGGCGCGGCCGGCGGCGAGGAGGCGGCTTTGTTCGCGGGAGACTTGTACCGGATGTACAGCCGGTACGCCGACGCCCAAGGCTGGCGGACGGAGGTGCTCGACACGAGCTACAGCGATCTCGGCGGCTTCAAGGAGATCGTCTTTATGATCAGCGGCAGCGGCGCTTACAGCAAGCTGAAGTACGAGAGCGGCGCGCACCGGGTGCAGCGCATCCCGACGACGGAGTCGGGCGGGCGCATCCATACGTCGACGTCGACGGTGGCGGTCATGCCGGAGGCGGAAGAGATCGAGGTGGAGATCAACGAAAACGATATCCGCATCGATACGTTTTGCTCCAGCGGACCGGGCGGCCAATCGGTCAATACGACGAAATCGGCGGTGCGCATCACCCATTTGCCGACGGGCATCGTCGTTTCGTGTCAGGACGGCAAATCGCAAAACTCGAACAAGGACAAAGCGATGCAGGTGCTGCGCGCGCGCATTTACGACAAGCTGAAGCAGGAAGAGGACGCGAAATACGCGGGCGAGCGGAAAAGCAAAGTCGGGACCGGCGACCGGAGCGAGCGGATCCGGACTTACAATTTTCCGCAAAGCCGCATTACCGACCACCGGATCGGGCTGACGCTGCACAAGCTCGACCAGGTGCTGAACGGCGATCTGGAAGAAATCATTTCCGCGCTGACGCTCGAGGCGCAATCCGAACTGCTGGAAAAAGGAGAGTAACCGGGGTGAACGACGGGAAGCACGGAGCCGGGGGCGGGACGCCCGGACGGGAAGACGGGAAGCTCGGCTCCGCCGCCTTCCCGGAACGCCGGCCGGTCATCGGCGCGGGCGCGGACCGGACCGCAGGGATGACGATTCGCGAAGCCTGTATGCAGGCTTCTTCTTTTTTGCGCGCCGCCGGGGTCGAAGACGACGCTTCGTCCGCCGAATGGCTGCTCGAGCATGTGCTCGGCTGTACCCGCAGCGAGCTGTTCATGCGTTGGGGCGAGCCGTTCCCCGGGGAGCTGCGCGACAGGTGGCGGGCAATGCTGGAACGGAGGGCGGCCGGCGAGCCGGTGCAGTACATTACCGGGGAGCAGCCGTTTTACGGCCTGACGTTCCGGGTGACGCCGGACGTGCTGATCCCCCGCCCGGAGACGGAGCTGCTCGTGGAGCGGATCGTCGAGCTCGGCAGCAAGCGGTGGCCGGGCGGCAGTCCGCTGGTGGCGGACATCGGCTGCGGGAGCGGGGCGATTTCGGTCGCGTTGGCCGCGGCGTGTTCCTCGTGGAACATAACGGCGACCGACATATCGCGGGACGCCCTGGACGTCGCCCGCGAAAACGCCGTTCGGAACGGCGTTGGCGAGCGGCTTAAGCTGTTTCACGGGGATTTGCTGGAGGTATACGTTCGGGAGCGGATGCCGATCGATATTTTGGTTTCCAATCCGCCCTATATCGAAACCGGCGACATTCCGGGGCTGCAGCCGGAGGTGCGGCTTCACGAGCCCGTGCTGGCGCTCGACGGGGGCCCGGACGGATTGCGGTTTTACCGGCGGATCGTGGAGCAGGTCGACCTGCTGCCCGCGCCCCCGGCGCTTGTCGGCTTCGAGGTCGGCCAAGGCCAGGCGGATTTCGTCGCGGAGCTGATCCGAGCCGCGGGGCATTGGGACGAAATCGGCATCGTTCCGGATTTGGCGGGCATAGCGCGCCACGTGATAGGTTTGCGGAAAAATTAATAGATTGATAGGTTTAACGCCCCTCCCGTCTGCCCATACTGGGTACCAGGAAGACGAAAGAGGGGTTTTCGACTATGGTCAGACGGTTACCGATACGGACTTATTGGCTTGTCGCCTTTGCCATTATCGTCATGATAACTTGCTGGGAATCGAACCGCACGCTCGCCGCCGTTCTCGATCCGGGCATCCCGGAGCAGTCGATACGGCTTCGCATATTGGCCAATTCGGACGCGCCGGAGGATCAATGGGTCAAACGGCAGCTGCGCGACGAAGTCATCCGGCAAATGAGCGAATGGGTTACCGAGCCGGACGGAATCGAAGCGGCCCGCGCGGCCGTAAACGATCATATGGCCGATCTCGAAAAGCTCGTAGGCGAAGTGCTCGCGCAGAACGGTTACGATTACGATTACAAGGTCGAGCTCGGACAAGTTCCGTTTCCGACGAAAATATACGGCACCAAAGTGTATCCGGCGGGCGATTACGAGGCGCTGCGCATTACGATCGGCAGCGGGCAAGGGCAAAATTGGTGGTGCGTTCTGTTTCCGCCGCTCTGCTTTGTGGACGGCAATGCGGGACTGGCCGTAGCGAAGAAGGGCGCCGAACCCGCCAAAGCTGCGGCCGCTGGCGCGGCCCCTGCGGATGCGCCGGTTGCGGCGGCGGACGGCCAGCAGGTGGAAATGAAATTTTTCTTGTGGGAACTGATCGTGAAAGTGGTCGAAACGATAAAAAGCTTGCTGCACTAATCCAATCTTACATGGACATTATGCGGGGATGCGCCGAGGCGCGTCCCTTTCGTATGGGCGGCCGCCGATTCGGTGCGGGGAAGAGGCGTGACAGCTTCAGGCTTCCCGAGCTATAATGGCAAACGAAACGCGACGAGACGGGAACGGTTCCCGGCAAATGTCGAATAGCAAAAAGCAAAGGATGAACGTTATGACGAAACGATGGTACGTGGATCCGGGACGCGCGGAGGCGGCGGAACGGGAGCTGGCGGAAGCCGGCGGGCTGCTGGCGCGGGGCGGGACCGTCGCCTTTCCGACGGAGACGGTGTACGGGCTCGGCGCCGATGCGGGCAATACGGCGGCGGTCGAGGCGATATTCGCCGCCAAAGGTCGCCCGTCCGACAATCCGCTGATCGTCCATATCGCCGATATCGCGCAGCTCGCCGACTTGGTTCATGAGCCGGACGCCGTATCGCGGCGGCTGATGGACGCTTTCTGGCCCGGGCCGCTCACGGTCGTGCTGCCGGTGCGGACCGGCTCCGTCTCCCCGCGCGTGACGGCGGGGCTGCCGACGGTCGCGGTGCGCATGCCCGATCACCCGGTCGCGCTCGCGCTTCTTCGCGCCGCGGGCTGCCCGGTCGCCGCGCCCAGCGCCAACCGGTCCGGCCGCCCGAGCCCGACGCTGGCCGAGCACGTGCTCGGCGACCTGGGCGGGCGCATCGACGGCATCGTCGATGGCGGACCGACAGGCGTCGGCGTGGAGTCGACGGTCGTCGCCGTCGAAGCCGGAGGGCGGCTGATCCGCGTGCTGCGGCCGGGCGGCGTGACGGTGGCGGACTTGCGCCGGGCGGCGCCGGACGTCGACGTGACGGCGGAGACGGCGGCGGAAGAAGCGGAGGCTCCGCGCTCGCCGGGGATGAAATATGCGCATTACGCGCCGCGCGGCCGGCTTGAGATCGTCCAGGGCGACGCGGAAAAACGCGCCGCATGGGTGCGCGCTTCGCTCGCCGAAGCGAAGCGGGCGGGAGAGCGAACGGGTGTTCTGACGGTGCGGGAACGAATCGGGCTGTTCGAGGCCGACCTCGTCGTCGGCTGCGGCAGCGCCGGCAATATGCGCGAGGCGGCCCGCGACCTTTATGCGGCGCTGCGCCGTTTCGACGAAGCGGGCATTACGCATATTTTGGCGGAAGGGTACGAATCGACGGAAGGGATCGGACTCGCCGTCATGAACAGGCTGAACAAAGCGGCGGGGCATCGGATCGTCCGAGTGCGCTGACGTTCGATTGTTGAATGTTTCCGGGATTGTCCGCATATGTTGGTTAAGAACAAGCGGACATGGGGGAGATCGAATGGCAGCAGCTTCGGCTGAGACGGGGCAACTGATTACGATTGTCGTCATGGCCATCGCGCTCGGGATGGATGCTTTTTCGCTCGGAATCGGCATCGGACTGAGAGGCATTCGGCTGCTCGATATACTCAAGATCAGTTTCGTCATCGGATTGTTTCATATCCTTATGCCGCTGATCGGCATGTTTATGGGCCATTACGTCGGTACGCTGCTCGGCAACGTAGCGACGATTACGGGCGGCGCGCTGCTCGTTCTGCTCGGCGCGCATATGATTTTCAGCTCCTTGAAAGGGCCGGAAATGCGGCCGTTCGACCATCGCACGCTTTGGGGGCTTTTGTTTTTCGCCCTTAGCGTCAGCGTCGATTCGATGTCGGTCGGCGTCTCGCTCGGCATGTTTTCGACCGATTTGGCGTTTACGGTCCTGATGTTCGGAGGGGCCGGCGGCCTCATGTCCGTGGGCGGCCTGCTGCTCGGCCGCAGAGCCGGATCGTGGGTCGGCGAATACGGCGAAGCGGTCGGGGGCGTCATTTTGCTTGCGTTCGGCATTCGCTTTTTGATATAAAACCGTCGTTGAGGTACAATAGAACCATAAAGGCGGACGGCGCTGCGACTGGCATGCCGGCCGGCAATCCGACTCACATTCTCGATTTACGGGAGGTTCGGATGTACGAACGCATTTTATTCGTATGTACGGGAAACACGTGCCGCAGTCCGATGGCGGAAGGCATATTTCGCCAACTGGCGGCGCAGGAAGGGTTGAACGCGACCGCCCGGTCGGCGGGCGTCTCCGCCTGGGACGGTTCGCCGATTTCGAAGCATTCGGCGGACATTTTGCAGGCGAAGGGCATTACCGACAAGCGGACGTCCAGCTCGGTCACGAAAGAGACGGTCGAGTGGGCCGACCTGATTTTGACGATGACGATGGGACATAAAGAACTGCTGATCCGGCGATTCCCGGACGCTATCGATACGATCTATACGCTTAAAGAGTTCGCCGAGGACGATCCGGC
Source organism: Paenibacillus sp. GYB003 (assembly GCF_036577625.1). Lineage (NCBI taxonomy): Bacteria > Bacillati > Bacillota > Bacilli > Caryophanales > Paenibacillaceae > Paenibacillus > Paenibacillus sp. GYB003. Next base: position 4,860 of record NZ_JARBDC010000055.1, read on the forward strand.
CATCGCCGATATGATCGCGCTGCGGCATAAGCTCCATTCGGAGCTGCAAATCAAGCGGGCGCTCGGCGAGCCGATCACCGAGGCGGAGCAGGAGCGGGCGCGGCAAGCGGACGCCGCTCTTCCGGGCTTCGACATCGCCGATCCGTTCGGAGGCGACCGCCGATCGTACGAAAAAAGCGCCGACGAGATCGAAACGTACGTGCGCAAGCTGATCCGCAAGCTTAGAACGCCGCCGGCCGAGTAGGCGGAGAATGCGCGGGCCCGGTTTGCGGGTATCGTCTTTACAGCGCAAATCGAATGCGTTATGATGAGATTATCAATAACGACTCGATGTAACTGGCGACAAGTGGGCGTAACCACAATGGAGCATCGAGGCATACGGCCGGTCGCCTGGGCAAAGAGCAGCAGCGTTTTTCGAATCGAAAGACGCGCGCCATGCTCTTTTTTCGTTTCAAGGCGGGTATACTAAGCTCATTCGGAAGCGGAGGGGAACTCTATGAAAATCGCCATCGGGGCGGACCATGCAGGCTTTCGGCTGAAGGACGACATCGCGGAGGCGCTGCGCGCCGCGGGACACGAGGTGGAGGATTTCGGCTGCAATTGCGCCGATTCCATCGATTACCCCGACTATGCGATTCCGGTATGCGAGAAGGTGGCGTCCGGCGAAGCGGATCGGGGCATTCTCATATGCGGCACCGGGATCGGCATGTCGATCGCCGCGAACAAAATACCGGGCATCCGCTGCGCGCTCGTGCACGACTTATTTTCGGCGAAGGCGACGCGCGAGCATAACGACACGAACGTGCTGGCCATGGGCGAACGCGTCATCGGCCCCGGGCTCGCGCTGGAAATCGCCAAAGTATGGATCGAGACGGAATTTTCGCAAGGGCCGCGGCACCAAAACCGGATCGACAAAATCAAGCGGCTGGAAGACAAATACGCCATTCATCCTTGATGAAGAGGTTGCGAACGTAACGGCGATCGCGAAAGGAGCGGTCCGGCATGGACAACGATACGTTAGGCCGCGGCGGCGGCGGCCGCGATACGGGCGGCCTCGAAGGCGGCAATGCCCTTAACGAAGCGTACGCCATACCCGAACCGGATACGCCCGACCTGGACCGGATCGGCGCCGACGTGCGGAAGGTGCTGCGCGAGCTGGTCGATATCGGCAAAGTGGCGCCCGGCCACATTATCGTCATCGGGACAAGCACCAGCGAGGTAATCGGCCGGCATATCGGCACGGCGGGAACGGAACAGGTGGCCGCGCGCATTTTTCAGGCGGTGAACGACGTTCGCGAACAGGTCGGATTTTTTCCGGCGTTTCAATGCTGCGAGCATTTAAATCGGGCGCTTGTCGTCGAACGGGAGCTGCTCGGCCGCTATCCGCTGTTGGAGGAAGTATCCGTCGTCCCGGTCCGCAAAGCGGGCGGTTCGATGGCCGCTTACGCCTACCGGCATTTGCCGGACGCTTGCGTCGTCGAATCGATCGCCGCCCACGCCGGACTCGATATCGGGGACACGCTGATCGGCATGCACTTGCGGCGGGTCGCCGTGCCGGCCAGGCCGTCGGTGCGAACGATCGGCCGGGCGCACGTCAATATGGCGTATACGCGCCCGAAGCTGATCGGCGGCGCCAGGGCCGTTTACGCGAAGGAAGCGGCCGAAGCGGAGGGCTCTTGCGATTGAACGGCAAAGCCGGGGCAAGGGGAACGTGTATTTGCCCCCTTCGGCGATGCGAGGGAAATGCAGTTTGCGAAATGATAAAACGAGCGGGAGGAACCGAATCTTATGGAACATTTGCGTAAATCCGATCCGAAATTGGTGGAGGCTCTCGGCTTGGAGCTGAACCGCCAACGCGACAAAATCGAGCTGATCGCGTCCGAAAACTTCGTCAGCCAAGCGGTGCTGGAAGCGATGGGCACCGTCCTAACGAATAAATACGCCGAAGGGTATCCGGGCAAACGGTATTACGGCGGCTGCGAATACGTCGACATCGTCGAGGATATCGCCCGCGACCGGGCGAAGCAGCTGTTCGGCGCCGAGCACGTGAACGTGCAGCCGCACTCCGGCGCGCAGGCGAACCTGGCGGTCTATCTCGCCGCTCTGAAGCCGGGCGATACGGTGCTCGGCATGAACCTGGCGCACGGCGGACATTTGACGCACGGCAGCCCGGTCAACGCTTCCGGCATTTTGTACAACTTCGTCGCTTACGGGGTCAGCGAAACCGATTCGCGCATCGATTACGACGAAGTGCGCAAAGCGGCGTTCAAGCATCGTCCGCGGATGATCGTGGCCGGAGCCAGCGCCTATCCGCGCTTGATCGACTTCGAAGCGCTTGCCGCGATCGCGAACGACGTAGGCGCCTTGTTCATGGTCGATATGGCGCATATCGCCGGATTGGTGGCGGCCGGACTGCATCCGAATCCGGTGCCTCACGCCCACTTCGTAACGACGACGACGCACAAGACGCTGCGCGGTCCGCGCGGCGGCATGATTTTGACCCGCAAATCTTGGGCGGCGGCGATCGACAAAGCGGTATTCCCGGGCACGCAAGGCGGTCCGCTCATGCATATTATCGCGGCCAAAGCGGTTTCGTTCGGAGAAGCGCTGCAGCCGGAATTCAAGACGTACGCGCAAAAAGTAGTAAATAATGCGAAGGCGCTCGCCGAAGGTTTGCTCGCCGAAGGGCTCGATCTTGTTTCCGGCGGCACGGATAACCATTTGATGCTGGTCGATCTGCGCAGCATCAACCTGACCGGCAAAGACGCCGAGCATTTGCTGGACGAGGTCGGCATCACGTGCAACAAGAACGCCATCCCGTTCGATCCGAACAAGCCGATGCTTACGAGCGGCATCCGTCTGGGAACGCCTGCGGCGACGTCCCGCGGCATGGACGAGGCGGCGATGAAGACGATCGCCAAAATTATCGCGCTCACGCTCAAAAATCCGACCAGCGAGTCGGCTCACAACGAAGCGCGCGACCTGGTGAAGCAGCTGACCGCGCAATTCCCGCTTTATCCGGGGCTCGTTTATTGATTCGATCCGCGCGCTCGGAGCCGGTTGTCCTCCCTTCGGAGGGCGGCCGGCTTTTTGCTTTTTTTTGCTTGAAAAACATTCGTGCAACGCGATTCGGACAATGATATAATAGACGGGGTTCGCCTTCCGAAGGCGTTATCCGCATGCAAGGAGCTTTCGCCGGTACGTAACCCGGCGGACGTTACCTGGGAGGAACGTGTATGAGCAAGGTTTTCGTGTGCGATCATCCGCTGATCCAACACAAGCTGACTTACATTCGGGATAAAAACACGACGACGAAAGACTTTCGGGAACTGGTCGACGAAGTGGCCACGTTGATGGCATACGAAATTACGCGCGATATTCCGCTGGAAAGCGTCGAAGTCGAGACGCCCGTCCAGCGGGCGGAAAGCAAAATCATTTCCGGGCGCATGCTCGGCCTCATTCCGATTTTGCGCGCCGGACTCGGCATGGTGGACGGCATCCTGAAGCTGCTGCCCGCCGCGAAAGTCGGACATGTCGGGCTGTACCGGGATCCGGAAACGCTGCAGCCGGTCGAATATTACGTGAAGCTGCCGACCGACGTACAGGAACGCGAGCTGATCGTCATCGATCCGATGCTCGCTACCGGCGGATCGGCCAACGCCGCGATCGATGTGCTCAAGAAGCGGGATTGCACGCAAATCAAGCTGATGTGCCTGATCGCCGCGCCCGAAGGGGTGCGCGCCGTGCAGGAGGCGCATCCGGACGTCGATATTTACGTGGCGGCGATCGACGAATATTTGAACGATCACGGCTATATCGTCCCCGGGCTGGGCGACGCGGGCGACCGGCTGTTCGGCACGAAATGACGAAGATCAACGTTCGAGAAGGAGACTGACCGATGAGTCGTATTCGGGTAATGACCATTTTCGGCACGAGACCGGAAGCGATCAAGATGGCGCCGCTCGTACTGGAGCTGAACAAGCGCGGGGAGCAGATCGAATCGCTCGTATGCGTGACCGCGCAGCATCGGGAAATGCTCGATTCGGTGCTGCACATTTTCGGGATCAAGCCCGACTATGATCTGAACGTCATGAAGCAAAGGCAGACGCTGAACGAAATTTCGATTCGCGTGCTGCAAGGACTCGAGCCGGTTCTGAAGGAAGCGAAGCCGGATATCGTGCTCGTTCACGGGGATACGATCACGACGTTCCTGGCCAGCTTCGCGGCGTTCATGCAAAAAATCGCCGTCGGCCACGTCGAAGCGGGGCTGCGCACGTGGAACAAACTGTCGCCGTATCCGGAGGAGATGAACCGGCAGCTGACCGGCGTGCTGGCCGACATGCATTTCGCTCCGACCGATTGGTCGGCGGGCAATTTGCGTCGGGAAAACAAGCCGGACGACTCCATCTATGTAACCGGCAATACGATTACCGACGTCATGCAGCATCTCGTCAAGGACGACTACACCCATCCGATGCTGGACTGGGCGAAGGGCCGCCGTCTCGTGCTGATGACGGCGCACCGTTCCGAATCGATCGGGGAGCCGCACCGCCGCATCTTCCGGGCCGTCAAGCGAATCGCCGACGAGTTCGACGATATCGCCGTCGTGTACCCGGTCCATTTGAATCCGGCCGTACAGGAGCCCGCGCGCGAAATATTGGGCGGGCACGAACGGATCCGCCTGATCGATCCGCTGGACGTGACCGATCTGTACAACTTTTACCCGCATACGCACTTGATTTTGACCGATTCCGGAGGCATTCAGGAGGAAGCGCCTTCGTTCGGCGTGCCGGCGCTCGTGCTGCGCGATACGACCGAGCGGCCGGAAGGCGTCGAGTCGGGCGTGCTCGAGCTGGTCGGCACCGACGAACAGCTGATCTACGAGCGTGCCCGAACGCTGCTGACGGACAAGGCCGCTTACGAGAAGATGAGCAAGGCGGCCAATCCGTACGGCGACGGCCGTTCGTCGGAGCGGATCGTCGACGCCATTTTGCACCGCTTCGGCCTTCTCGACAACCCGCCGGAGCCGTTTCGCGCCTAATGTCGAAACCGGTTTGCAAAACCAGACAGCGTCACTGTACGGTGTCTGGTTTGAAAAAACCGGGAGCCCTTGAAGCACAAGGCCTCTCGCGATTGTGTTCACACAATGTTTGATATTATATGAATTGACAAACAAGACGCTGCTTCGTTACAATTATTGAGGATTAACAGGAGATCATGTATGCAGAAACGCAATTCCGAGAATAATCCTTGGAGAGCGGCAGGCTTGGCCGGCGCCGCAGCGGTTGACTTGGCCGTCTGTATCATGCTTGGTTATTTCGGCGGCAAATGGGTTAGCGCCCGGATGGACAACCAGTCGATCTACATCGCGATCGGGGCTCTCGCCGGATTGTTTGTCGGGATTTTCAGCGTGGTCATGTTGATTCGATATTATGTAAAGGATTCCAAATGAACGATCTCTCAAGCATTCTGAGAACGATAACGAAAATGTCCGTAGTTTTGTTTGCGGTCGGATTGGTGCTGCTCGGGATTTGGCCGTCGTACCGTTCCTATACGGCCGGCCTGCTGCTTGGCATGCTGGTCAGCTATGTGAATGTGTCGTACTTGGGCTTAAAAACTCGGCAAATGTCCGATCTTGTCGTACAGGGTGTGAGAAAGCGATTTAACCCCGGTTTTCTGACCAGGGCATCGCTGGCCGTATTGGCGGTCATGTTCGCGTTCAAATCCGACCAAGTCGAACTGGTTACCACGATTATCGGCTTGTTTTACGGACACGCGGCTTTGTTCGCCGCGGCGGCGGCGGGTTTTTTCAAGAAGTCTTCCTAGCTGGAAAAACTACCGGAAAGGGGTGAAAACATTCGATGCATGATTTTCCCGTGTTAGAGATTGGACCGCTGAATATCGACATATCGACATTTCTGGCGATTATCGTGACGTTTGTGATCGTCTTCGTAATGGCGCGTTTGGCCGTCCGGAACTTGTCGGTTGACAACCCTTCCAAGATGCAAAACTTTATGGAATGGGTCATCGAGTTCGTACACAATTTGACAGCGAGCGCTATGCCGCTCAGCAAGGCGAAAAGGTACGTTTCGCTAGGCATGACGATTATCATGTTCATTTTCGTCGCCAACCTTCTCGGCTTGCCGTTCGGGATCGTTACCCATCACGAGCACGGTTTGTCCTTGTTCGGGTACAAGATCGAAGGACACGAATTCGCTTGGTGGAAATCGCCGACGGCGGATTTGTCCGTAACTAGCGGTCTCGCTGTCATTGTTTTCGTTTTGGTGCATTACCTCGGCTTGACGCAAAATACGAAACACTACTTGAAGCATTATTTCGAGCCGTTCTGGTTTTTCTTGCCGCTGAACATCATCAAGGAATTATCGAAGCCTCTTACGCTCGCTCTTCGTCTTTTCGCGAATATTTTTGCGGGCGAGGTGCTGATCGCCACGATTTTGATGGCCGGCGTTTGGGGGACTCCACTGCTTCTCGCATGGCAAGGTTTCAGTATTTTCGTCGGGGCGATCCAAGCGTTCCTGTTTACGATTCTTACGATGGTGTATATTTCCCAGGCAACGGTGCACGAGGAGCATTAATGCTCGAAACCTAGTATTCGGCCCCTGTTCTCAATAAGGGTTAGGATATATGAAACAAGAACAGACAAACTATATTCAGGACCAATTTTAAGGAGGATTTTACAATGACTTTTTTGGCAGCAGCATTGGCAATCGGTTTGGGCGCATTGGGCGCCGGTATCGGTAACGGTTTGATCGTCAGCAAGACGGTTGAAGGGATCGCTCGTCAGCCGGAGCTCAGAGGTACGCTGCAAACGACGATGTTTATCGGCGTAGGTATCGTAGAGGTTGTGCCGATCATCGGCGTCGTATTGGGCTTCTTGCTTTATTTTGGCGCGTAAGGAATACATTGGGTTAGGCGGGGAAGGCCCTATGCCGTCCGCGCCTTCGTTTTGTCAAGCGTCTACACGATTACGCAAGGCAGTTTTTAGAAGGGAGTGACTTGTTTATGGAATGGCATTGGGAGTCATTCGTGTTTGCGATTGTCGCATTCCTTGTCCTGTATCTCCTGCTGAACAAATATGCGTTCGGACCGCTTTTCGGCATTATGGAGAAGCGCAGGGAGCAGGTTCTGGATCAGATGAAGTCGGCGGAGCAAAGCCGTGCGGAGGCGGCTCGTCTTCTGGAGGAACAGAAGAAGGCGATTCAGGACGCCCGCAAGGAAGCTTACGATATGATCGAGCAAGCTAAAGTAACAAGCGCCAGACAAGCGGAAGAAATCGTACGCCAGGCGAAGGAAGAATCGAACCGCCTGAAAGACGAGGCGCTCAAAGATATCGAGAGCGAGAAAAACAAAGCGATCGCCGCTCTGCGCAGCCAAGTCAGCGCCATGTCGGTCATGATCGCCTCCAAAATTATCGAAAAGCAGCTGGATGAGAAGTCTCAGGAAGAGCTGATCAACCATTACCTGAATGAGGTAGGGGGCAAAGCATGAGCAAGGAGACGATCTTAGCGAAGCGGTACGCCAGAGCGCTGTTCGAGGTTGCCCGGGAACGCGGCAAAGTTGCCGAAGTGGAGCAAGAACTCGGGGCGATCGCCGCGGCTCTGAACGCGAATCCGGATTACGTCAAGCTGCTCGAGCACCCGAACATAAGCGCTTCGAAAAAATCGGCCATGCTGCAACAGGCGTTTGGAGCGAACGTATCCGAAGAGGTATTGAACACGCTTCAACTGCTCGTTAAGCGAGGCAGAGAGTCGATTCTGCGCGAGCTCGTTACGGGGTATTCACAAATCGCGAATGACGCGTTGGGGCAAGCCCAAGCGAAAGTATATACGCCGCTTCCGCTTTCGGATGCGGAGTCTACCCGAATTGCGGTCGCTTTCGGCCAAGTTACCGGCAAACGGATCCGCGTCGAGAACATCGTCGACCGGAGTTTGCTCGGCGGGCTGCAAGTGCGGATCGGCGACCGGTTGTATGACGGCAGCTTGTCCGGCAAGCTGAAAAGAATCGAAAAATCGTTGAATCAAGCATAAAGCCAATGTTAGGGGTGAGCTTCGTTGAGTATCAAACCTGAAGAAATCAGCACGCTGCTGAAGCAGCAAATCGAACAGTTCAAATCGGATATCGAAGTATACGATGTCGGTACGGTTATTTACATCGGTGACGGTATCGCCCGTGCGCATGGGCTGCAAAACGTCATGGCGGGCGAGCTTCTCGAGTTTTCCAACGGTGTAATGGGCATGGCGCTCAACCTGGAGGAAGACAATGTAGGTATCGTTATTATGGGACCGTATACCGAAATTCGCGAAGGCGACCAAGTGAAACGGACCGGCAAAATCATGCAAGTGCCGGTAGGCGAAGCGCTTCTCGGCCGCGTCGTCAACCCGCTCGGTCAACCGGTAGACGGCAAAGGGCCGATCGAGACGACGGAATTCCGTCCGGTCGAATCGCCGGCTCCGGGCGTCATCGACCGGAAGTCGGTTCACGAGCCGATGCAAACCGGCATCAAAGCGATCGACGCGATGGTTCCGATCGGCCGCGGACAGCGCGAGCTGATTATCGGCGACCGTCAAACGGGTAAAACCTCGATCGCGATCGATACGATCATCAACCAAAAAGGCAACGGCGTACTTTGTATTTACGTTGCTATCGGACAAAAACAATCGACCGTTGCGAACGTTGTGGAAACGCTCCGCCGCAATGGCGCCCTCGATTATACGATCGTCGTCACCGCCGGCGCATCCGAGCCTTCCCCGCTCTTGTTCCTGGCTCCGTACGCAGGCGTTGCGATGGGCGAATACTTTATGTTCAAAGGCAAGCACGCGCTCATCGTTTACGACGACTTGTCGAAACAGGCTGCCGCTTACCGCGAGCTTTCGCTGCTCCTTCGTCGTCCGCCGGGCCGCGAGGCGTATCCGGGCGACGTATTCTATCTGCACTCCCGTTTGCTGGAACGCGCGGCCAAGCTGAGCGACGCTTTGGGCGGCGGCTCTTTGACGGCATTGCCGTTTATCGAAACGCAAGCGAGCGACGTTTCCGCGTACATTCCGACGAACGTCATCTCGATTACGGACGGACAAATTTTCCTCGAGTCCGACTTGTTCAACGCAGGCCAACGTCCTGCCATCAACGTCGGTATCTCGGTTTCCCGCGTAGGCGGTTCCGCGCAGATCAAGGCGATGAAAAAAGTCGCTTCTTCCTTGAAGCTGGACTTGGCCCAATACCGGGAGCTCGCCGCGTTCGCGCAGTTCGGTTCCGACCTCGACAAAAGCACGCTCGCCCGTTTGAACCGCGGTCAGCGCACGCTGGAAATTTTGAAGCAAAGCAACAACCAACCGCTGCCGGTCGAAAAGCAAGTCGTTTCGATCTATACGGCGGTTAAAGGGTTCCTCGACGATATTCCGGTTCAAGACGTGCTTCGTTTCGACAGCGAGTTTTTGGCTTATGTCGACGCGAACTACAGCCAAGTATACGCCAGCATTCGCGAAACGAAGGACTTGACCGCCGACAACGAGAAAACGCTCGTCGAAGCGATCGAGAAATTCAAAAAAGGGTTTGCCGTATCGGCGTAAATTCAGACGATCAATCGCTTGGACGACCCGCAGGGCCGCTCCAAGCGGCTTTATAAAAAGGACCGTCGGCTTTTGCCCGGCAAAAGCTCGGGGTAGGCTTACGAAGTTCCCTTTCCCTCCGGGAAAGTTCAGGTTGTGCTTACGAAGTTAGCTTTCCCTCTGGAAAGCTCTAAGGTGGTGAAAGCATGGCAAAAGGAATGCGCGAGATCAAGCGGCAAATCAAAAGCACGCAAAACATGAAGCAAATCACCAAGGCAATGGAAATGGTCGCGGCTTCCAAGCTTAGAAGAGCCCAGGAAGCGGCACAAGCCGCACGTCCGTATTCCGAGAAAATCCAAGAGGTCGTATCCAGCATCGCCGCCGGTACGAAAGGGATCAAAAACCCGATCCTGCTGGCTCGCGACATCAAGAAAACCGGCTACTTGGTTATTACGACGGACCGCGGATTGGCCGGCGGCTTCAACGCCAACCTCCTTCGGACGATGATTCAAACGATTCGGTCGAAGCATAAATCGCAGGACGAGTACACGATCTTCGTAGTCGGCCGCAAAGGGCGCGATTTTCTGAAAAAGCGCCATTTCCCGGTAATGGGCGAAGTGACCGGACTTTCCGATTCCCCGACGTTTGCGGACATCAAAGTTTTGGCTTCCCAAGCGGTGCAAAACTATGTGGACGGCAACTATGACGAGCTGTACCTGGTGTACAACAAGTTCAACAACGCGATCTCCCAAGAACCGGTCATGAACCGCATACTGCCGTTGGACGTTACGGGCGGCAAAGCGGTCGCCAACTACGAATACGAGCCGTCTGCGGAAGAAGTCCTTGACGTGCTTCTTCCGAAATACGCCGAAACGCTGATTTACAGCGCTTTGCTCGAATCGAAGGCGGGCGAGTTCGGAGCTCGGATGAACGCGATGGGCAATGCGACGCGCAACGCTACCGAATTTATCAATCGTTTGACGATTGTATACAACCGGGCGCGCCAGGCATCCATTACCCAGGAAATAACCGAGATCGTCGCGGGCGCGAACGCGCAAAGCTGATATCGCTCCGCCATCGGTGCTCCGCACCGGTCAGGCAAGCTGTATAAACGGATTACGGATATAGATGATATTGGCAAGATTGCTTACGAAGTGAGTTTTCCGCACGGAAAACTCTTTAGGAGGGAAATGAATGAACACAGGACGCGTATTGCAGGTAATGGGACCTGTCGTCGACATCGAGTTCGAAAAAGGGAACCTTCCTGAAATTTTGAATGCCGTCAAAATTCAAAACAAACCGCAAAATGCGAACGAGCCCGAGATCAACCTGACGGTTGAGGTTGCCGTTCACTTGGGCGATAAAGTTGCACGCTGCGTCGCGATGTCTTCCACGGACGGTCTCGTCCGGGGCATGGAAGCGGTCGATACCGGTTCCCCGATCAGCGTACCGGTAGGCAGCGCAACGCTCGGTCGCGTATTTAACGTGCTCGGCGATGCGATCGACAATGCCGGCGAAGTAAACGCCGAGCAAAAAGACCCGATCCATCGGCAAGCTCCGGCGTTCGAAGAGCTGTCCGTGCAAGCGGAAGTTCTCGAAACGGGCATTAAAGTCGTCGACCTGCTCGCTCCGTACGCCAAGGGCGGCAAAATCGGTCTGTTCGGCGGCGCGGGCGTAGGCAAGACGGTCTTGATTCAAGAGCTGATCAACAACATCGCGCAGGAACACGGCGGTATTTCCGTCTTCGCCGGCGTCGGCGAAAGAACGCGCGAAGGCAACGACTTGTACCACGAAATGAAAGACTCCGGCGTTATTTCCAAAACGGCGATGGTATTCGGACAAATGAACGAACCGCCTGGCGCTCGTTTGCGCGTTGCGCTCACCGGTTTGACGATGGCCGAATATTTCCGCGACAACGAAGGCAAGGACGTTCTTCTGTTCGTCGACAACATTTTCCGCTTTACCCAAGCGGGTTCCGAAGTTTCGGCTCTTCTCGGCCGGATGCCTTCCGCGGTCGGTTACCAACCGACGCTCGCCACGGAAATGGGCCAGCTGCAGGAACGGATTACGTCGACGAAAAAAGGTTCCGTTACGTCGATCCAAGCGATCTACGTTCCCGCGGACGACTACACCGACCCGGCTCCTGCCACGACGTTCGCCCACTTGGACGCAACGACGAACTTGGAGCGTAAAATTTCCGAAAAAGGGATCTACCCTGCGGTTGACCCGCTTGCTTCCAGCTCGCGGATTTTGCAGCCGGATATTGTAGGCGAAGAGCATTACAATGTCGCTCAAGGCGTTAAGAAAATTTTGCAGCGCTACAAAGAGCTTCAAGATATTATCGCGATCCTCGGGATGGACGAACTGTCCGATGACGATAAAGTGATCGTCATGCGCGCGCGCAAAATCGAACGTTTCCTGTCCCAAGCGTTCCACGTGGCCGAGCAGTTCAACGGCTTCCCTGGACAATACGTGCCGGTTAAAGATACGGTCCGCAGCTTTAAAGAAATTTTGGAAGGCAAGCACGACGACCTTCCGGAAGCCGCGTTCCTGTTCGTCGGCACCATCGAGGAAGCGGTCGAAAAAGCGAAATCGATGCAATAAGCCGGATGACCGTGCTAGGCTGACGCCTGCGGCGTTACGTGCGGTCTCCGCCGCATGAACGAACGCGATTTTCGCAAAGCGGCGGGCGTCGGCAGCGGCACACGATGAAGCTTTCGGGATCGAAAGCTCTCAGGAGGAATTTGCGTGAGTACTTTTCTATTGGAAGTCGTTACTCCCGAGCGGAAAGTCTACGCTCAGGATGTAAATATGATCGTCGTAAAAGGCGTAGCCGGCGAGCTCGGGATTCTTCCGAATCACATTCCGCTCGTCACTCCGCTTAAAATCGCGCCGGTTACGATCAAAAAAGGCAATGCAACGGAGTACATCGCCGTTAACGGCGGTTTCATGGAAGTGCGCAAAGACAAAGTCGTCATTCTCGCCGAATCCGCCGAATTCCCGGGCGACATCGATGTCGAACGGGCGCGCGCGGCAAAGGAACGCGCCGAGAAGCGGCTGAGCGCAAAGCGGGACGAGGTCGATTTCCGTCGGGCCGAGCTCGCGCTGCAGCGCGCCATGAACCGGATCGAAACCGCATCGAAAAAATAACTTGAGCAAGCAGAGGAACCGTTTCCTTTGCTTTTTTGTTTATTTCGGAGCCGAACGAAAAATCGATTAAAGTCCATTTTATCTCATGGACGATTGCCGCGGCATTTGTTACCATTTACATGGCTCTCGAATCGCCCGTGGATAGACGCAAAAAGACGGAACGCACCGGCAAATTCAAGTTCGACGATGCTTCGATTAACGATCGGGTATTTTTGCCTGCCAACAAAAACTTCCGTTAAACTTTGAATAGACTACAATAATATAATTGTTTTTGTTATAATGATGTGGGCAATATCAGGTAAATTTCCAGTTCCATTAGGAAAAATCATAATTCCATGGTGAAGGCGGGAGGCGATGGAATGGCGCTGTACAGCAACAATTACGTATTCGTAGCCATTTTTATTGCACTGGGGATCTTGTTGCCCATAGTGGCGTTGACGCTCGGGAAATGGCTGCGTCCGAGCAAACCGACGGAAGAGAAGCAAACGACTTATGAAAGCGGTAACGAAGCGGTCGGAGAAAGCCATGTCCGGTTCAATATCCGCTACTATTTGTTTGCTTTGATGTTCGTCATTTTCGACGTGGAAACCGTTTTCCTTTATCCTTGGGCGGTCGCGTACGATTTTCTGGGACTGTTCGCGCTCGTCGAGATGCTGATTTTCGTCGCTCTGCTCGTCGTCGGACTACTTTACGCCTGGAAGAAGAAGGTGCTGCAATGGAGCTCAATTTAGAAACGATCTCGCCGGAACAGCGGCAGGAACTGGAGCGCAACGTTTTCACGACGTCGCTGGATCAGATCAAGGCGTGGGCGCGCAGCAGCTCGCTGTGGCCGCTGACATTCGGCCTCGCTTGCTGCGCCATCGAGATGATGGGGACAGGCGGAGCGCATTACGACTTCGACCGGTTCGGCGTCATTTTCCGCACGTCGCCGAGACAGTCCGACGTCATGATCGTAGCCGGCACCGTAACGAAAAAAATGGCGCCGCTGCTGCGCCGTTTGTACGAGCAAATGCCGGAGCCGAAATGGGTGGTCGCCATGGGTTCGTGCGCCACGGCCGGAGGGCCGTATATCAAATCGTATGCGGTCGTCAAAGGCGTCGACCAGATCGTGCCTGTCGATATTTATATACCCGGATGTCCGCCCAATCCGGCTGCGCTAATATACGGAATTAACAAGCTGCAAGAAAAAATTCGCTACGAGGCCAAGACCGGGAAGAGGGTGACCAACTCTTGAGCGAAGACAATCGCGATCCGAAACAAGAAAGCGTAACCACTCCCACTTCTGGCGTGTTAAAGAAGGAGAACTTATCGGGTAGCGAAACGCCTGCAAGCGGCAATCCGGAGCCGTCTGCGAGCCCGTCTGCGCCCGCGACGGAAAAGGCTGCAGCGCCATCCCCGGAAGGGACCGCAGCGGGTGCCGTCGACACGGAAAGGGAAGCGAAAATAAAGGCTGCGGCCGAAGCGAGAGCGGCCCGGGCGGCGGCACGCGCAGCCGAATCCCCGGACGGAGCAGCCCCGGGCACGACCGATGCGGACAAGGAAGCGAAGGCAAAAGCGGCGGCGGAGGCGAGAGCGGCTCGGGCGGCCGCGCGAGCGCAAAAAAGCGAGGAAGGGGAAGGCGGCGCCGAAGCCGCGCCGAAGGAACCGTCCCCGAATCAGCCTAAGCTGGACCGGATCGTCCAGCTGATTAAAGATAACGTGTCCGCCGACGCCGTGGAGGATGCGGTCATTAACGAGAGAGACCGGCACTTGCCTACGCTGACGATAAAAAACGAACGGTGGCTGGAAGTAGCCCGTTTCGTCAAAACGAACGAAGAGCTCGACTTGAATTACTTGAGCAACTTGAGCGGCGTCGATTACGAAACGTACATGGAAACCGACTACTATATCGGCTCGCTGAACAAGAAGCACTATTACTGCTTCAAAGTAAAGACGAACCGGGAGGCGCCGCAGGTTCCGTCGGTAACTCCCGTATGGGCGACGGCGAATTGGAACGAGCGGGAAGTGTACGACCTGCTCGGCATCGATTTCCCGGGCCATCCGGATTTACGGCGCATCATGATGCCGGACGACTGGGTCGGTCATCCGCTTCGCAAAGATTACGAACCGATTGATCCGGAGGTGTAACCTTTGATTCGGACCGAAGAACTGCTGCTCAACGTCGGACCGCAGCATCCGAGCACGCATGGCGTATTTCGCGTCATCGTCAAGCTCGACGGCGAAGTCATCACCGAAGCCCGGCCCGTCATCGGCTATTTGCACCGGGGGACGGAGAAGCTGGCGGAAGATTTGAGCTATATGCAAATCATTCCTTATACCGACCGGATGGACTACGTTTCCGCGATGACGAACAATTACGTGCTGTGCCACGCCGTCGAGACGATGCTGCAGCTGGAAATACCGGAGCGCGCCCAATATTTGCGGGTGATCGCCATGGAGCTGCAGCGGGTTGCCAGCCATCTTGTCTGGTGGGGAACGTATTTGCTCGACATCGGGGCGCTCAGTCCATTTTTGTTCGCGTTCAAAGACCGTGAAATCATAATCAATCTGTTTAACGAATTGTGCGGGGCGCGGCTGACATACAATTATATGCGGGTCGGCGGAGTGAAATGGGACGCGCCGGAGGGCTGGATCCAGAAGGTCCGCGATTTCGTGCCGCATATGCGCGAGCAGTTGAAGGTGTACGACGATCTCGTCAGCGGCAACGAAATCTTTCTCGCCCGCATCAAAGGAATCGGCAAATATACGGCCGAGGAAGCGATCAATTACGGCTTGAGCGGCGCCAATTTGCGCTGTACGGGCGTCAAATGGGATTTGCGCAAAGATCAGCCGTACGGCATCTACGACCGGTTCGACTTCGACGTGCCGGTCGGACAAAACGGCGATTGCTACGACCGGTATTTGGTACGGCTCGAGGAGCTGCGCCAATCGCTGCGCATTATCGAACAGGCGGTCGAGCAGTTTCCCGAGGGCGGCGACATTATGGGCAAAGTGCCTCGCGTCGTGCGGCCGCCGGAAGGGGAAGTATACGTGCGCATCGAATCGCCGCGCGGAGAAATCGGCTGCCATATCGTATCGAAAGGCAAAGATAAACCGTATCGGCTCAAATTCCGCCGCCCGTCGTTCGTCAATCTGCAAATATTGCCCAAGCTGCTCGTCGGGCAGCCGATGGCCAACATGATTACGATACTCGGGGGCATCGACATCGTGCTCGGGGAGGTGGACTGCTGATGCTCGATTTATTGTCCAAACAGCTCACATGGGCGAATTTCGGCATCATGTTCGCCGTGGCGGTGTTGTTCCTGCTGCTGATCCTCGGCTATGTGACGTATGCGATCTATTTCGAGCGCAAAGTGCTCGGCTGGATGCAGTTCCGTCACGGCCCGACGCGCACCGGTCCGCTCGGATTGCTGCAAACGGTGGCCGACGTTTTGAAGCTGCTCATCAAGGAAGATACGATACCGAAAAAAGCGGACCGCGAACTGTTCATTTTGGCTCCGGCCATTACGTTCGTGCCGGCGTTCGCGGTGCTGGCCACGTTTCCGTTTACGAAAACGTGGCAGTTCGCCGATTTGAACGTCGGGCTGCTCTACTACGCCGCCTTGTCGAGCATCTCCACCATCGGCATCGTGCTGGGCGGGTGGGCATCGAACAACAAATATTCGCTGCTCGGCGGGATGCGGTCCGCGGCCCAAATGATCAGCTACGAAATTCCGCTTGTCATGTCGATGGTAGGCGTTATTTTGCTCTCCGGGAGCCTCAATTTGCGCAAAATCGTGGAGGCTCAAGGGAACTGGTTTTGGGAATGGAACTTCGTTCCGCAAATTATCGGGTTCGTCGTGTTCGTCATCGCCGCCGTATCCGAGCTGAACCGGACGCCGTTCGACCTTCCCGAGGCGGAATCGGAGCTCGTAGCCGGCTATCACGTCGAATACAGCGGATTCCGGTTCGCCTTCTTCATGCTGGCGGAATACGTGTACACGTTCGCGATCGCGGCGTTGACGACGGTGCTCTTTCTGGGCGGCTGGCATGCACCGTTTCCGTTCCTGGATTTCATACCGGGCATCCTTTGGTTTTTGATCAAAATGTCGATTTGTGTCTTCTTCATGTTTTGGCTGCGGGCGACTTTGCCGCGCGTACGCGTCGATCAGCTGATGGGCATCGGCTGGAAAGTGCTGCTGCCGCTTGCGCTCGTCAACATTTTCCTGACGGCGATCGTGAAGGAGCTTTTACGCTGAATACCGGCGGGAATGGAGGGAAGCCATATGAAAGGGATTGTGAAAGGACTCGGGCTCACGTTTAAAACGATGCTGCAAAAAAAGGTCACCTACGCATACCCGGACGTTCCGCTCGAGATGCCCGACCGGTTTCGCGGCATTCAGCATTTCGATCCGGAAAAGTGCATCGTCTGCAATCAATGCGCGAGAATTTGCCCGACCGACTGCATCACCTTGACCGGGAAAAAAAATCCCGATCCGGAAAGCAAAATGAAGCTCGTCATCGACACGTTCGATATTAATTTCGAAATATGCATCCTGTGCGACTTCTGCACCGAAGTTTGCCCGACGGAAGCGATCGTCATGACGAACAATTTCGAGCTGAGCACATACAGCCGGGACGATTTATTCAAAAATTTGCAATGGCTGCACGAAAACAACACGAACGTGCGCAAAGAAAATAATTTGGCTGCGCCCAAGGGAGGAGCCAAAAAAGATGCTGGCTAATATCGCGGACTTTTTCTCGAGCGGCGCCAACCTGATCTTTTTCGTATTCGCCTTGTTCGCGATCGGCGGGGCGATCTTTATGATCAGCTTCACGAAAGTCGTCTCCATGGTCGTCTCGGTGGCCGTCACGTTTCTGAGCCTGGCCGGTCTTTACGTGCTGCTGGAAGCGGAATTTCTGGCCATGTCGCAAGTGCTCATTTACGCGGGCGGCATCTCGATCCTGATGATATTCGGCATTATGATGACCCGGCACGATAGCGAGGAGCAGGATATGAGACGTCCGTGGCAATCGGCGCTGCTCTGGATCGGCATATTGGGACTGTTCGGCATCTTGTTCTACGTATTCCAACAAACGTCGTTCCCGCAGGCCGAATTTAAGGCGCCGGAAGACAATACGCTCGAGATCGGCAAGCTGCTGTTCAGCGCACACGTCATACCGTTCGAGCTGATGTCGCTGCTGCTCACCGTAGCGTTTATCGGGGCGATCGTGCTCGCGAAGAGGGAGGAAGAATAGGATGAGCAATACGATTCTGCCTTACTTGACGCTCGGGGCGATTTTGTTTTGCGTGGGCTTGTACGGCGCGTTGACCAAGAAAAACGCGGTAATCGTGCTGCTGTCGATTGAGCTGATGCTGAATGCGGCGAATTTGAATTTGGTCGCATTTTCCAAATTCGGCGTCGTTCCGTCGCTGAAGGGCCAAATTTTCTCGCTGTTCAACATGACGGTGGCCGCGGCGGAGGTGGCGATCGGCATCGCGATCCTGATCGCGCTGTACCGGAACAAAGGGACGTCGAATGTGGACGACATGAACGAATTGAGGAAGTAAACGGGAGGGAAGAAGATGGAGGCGTTCGCACAAATCGCTTGGCTCATTCCGCTGTTTCCGTTGATCGCGTTCCTCGCTTCGCTCGCCGCAGGCCGCGGGGGGAAAAATGTCGGTCCTTACGTCGGCATTTTGGCAACGTTCGCGTCGTTCATCGTATCGGTGCTCGTGTTCGCGGAGCGGCTCGGAAGAGGTGCGCAGGATTATACGTGGAACTCGCTGGAATGGATCAAGCTCGGGAACTATTCGCTTGCGATGGGGTACGAGATCAACAATTTGAACGCGCTGATGTTGATCGTCGTGTCGCTCGTCAGCTTGCTGGTCAATATATACTCCAAAGAATATATGAAGGGCGACGAACGGATTTCCGTCTATTACGGCTACGTGGCGCTGTTTACGTTCGCGATGCTGGGCGTCGTCATGTCCGAAAATTTGCTGCAGCTTTATATTTTTTGGGAATTGGTCGGGCTCGGTTCGTTTCTGCTGATCGGCTTCTGGTATTATAAGCCGGAGGCGAAGGCCGCCGCCAAAAAAGCGTTCGTGATTACGAGAATCGGCGACGTCGGCTTGTTTTTGGCCATTCTGCTGTTGTTTTGGCATATGCCGGGCCATTCGCTCGATTTCACGAACATTCACAACGCGTTCGCCGAAGGCAAAATATCCGGCGGCACGGCCACGCTGATCGCGCTGCTCATCTTCGTCGGAGCGGTCGGCAAATCCGGCCAATTTCCGCTCCATACGTGGCTCCCCGACGCGATGGAAGGCCCGACGCCGATCAGCGCGCTCATTCACGCGGCGACGATGGTCGCGGCCGGGGTTTACCTGGTGGCGCGGACGTTCGATATTTTCCAAGCGTCTCCGGCGGCGCTCGATACGGTTGCTTATGTCGGCGCCTTCACGGCTATTTTCGCGGCGACGATCGGGGTTGCGCAAAACGACATCAAACGGATTCTCGCTTATTCGACGGTGAGCCAGCTCGGCTATATGATGATGGCGCTCGGCGTGAGCGCCACCGTGTCGGCGGGCATGTTCCATTTGTTCACCCACGCTTTCTTCAAAGCGCTGCTGTTCCTTGCGGCCGGCAGTGTCATTCACGCCGTACATACGCAAAACATCCGCGAAATGGGCGGCCTGTCGTCGAAAATGAAAATCACGACATGGACGTTCGCGATCGGAGCGCTGGCGCTGTCGGGCATTCCGCCGTTTTCGGGCTTTTGGTCCAAAGACGCGATTTTGTCGGAAGCTTACGCCGGCGGTCATATCGTTTTGTTCGTCGTGGGGCTGATCGCCGCTTTCTTTACGGCGTTTTACATGTCCCGCTTGTTTTTCCTCGTCTTCACGGGCAAGCCGCGGGGCGAGCATCACGGACACGCGCACGAATCTCCGCCCGTTATGACCGTACCGCTGCTTATTTTGGCCGTTCTTGCGGTCGTATCCGGCTTTGCGATGACTCCGTTCAACGGCTGGTTCGGCGAATGGCTGACCGGACATGCGCCGGAGGAGCATAGCGCGAGCCTCGTCATGGTGCTGTCGACGGTCGTCGGTTTGCTCGGAATCGGACTCGGGTACCGGATGTACGGCGGCAGCCGGGCGGCCGGCGCCGTTTCGGCCGGCGGCGGGTCCTGGTTGTACCGGCTCGTCAACCGCAAATATTACATCGACGAGCTGTACGACGTCGTTTTCGTCAAGCCGCTCAAAGCGCTGGGCTCCGCCTTGACCGCATTCGATCGCAACGTGGTGGACGGAATCGTGCGGTTGTGCGCGGAAGCCGTCACCGGATTGGGGCGGCTCGGATCGCGCATGCAGAACGGGCAAGTGCAAACGTACGGCCTCGTCATGCTGCTCTGCCTCGTGGCGTTAACCTTGGTGTTTGTCGGGAGGAGGTTATGGAATGTTTGGTAGTTGGCCCATCCTGTCGACAATCGCTTTTTCTCCGCTGCTCGGCATCGTCGCGCTGCTGTTTATCCCGAAGCATAAAGGCCGCGCCCTGAAAACGACGGCGATTGTCGCGACGTTCATTCCGCTCGTTCTCGCGGCGCTTCTGTACGCCGACTTTCAGCACGATACCGCGGACATGCAGTACAAAGAGGACGTAACCTGGATTCAGGTTCCGCTCAATAAGGAAGTCAGCCAAATTAACGAAGCGAAGGCGTTTTATTACGAGTTCGACTATACGATGGCGATCGACGGATTGTCGCTGCCGCTCGTCTTTTTGACCGCTCTCGTGACCGCGATGGCCGCATTGGCGTCGGTGCACGTGAAGAAGCGGTGGAAGTCGTTCTACATCTGGTTTTTGCTGCTGGAAATCGGCATGTTCGGCGTGTTTATGGCACGGGATTTATTCTTGTTCTTCTTGTTCTTCGAGCTGACGCTGATTCCGATGTTTTTCCTTATCGGCATATGGGGTTATACCGACAGGGAGAAGGCGGCGAACAAGTTTTTGATTTACAACGGCATCGGTTCGGCGATCATGCTGCTCGCCTTCTTCATCATCGTCAATACGGCGGGCTTCACGACGCAGACGAACGGCGACGTTACATCGTTTTTATACAGCGGCAATCTCGAAGTGATTACGAAAAATTTGTTCCAGGACGCATCGGCGTTCGTTCACGCCGGTTCGGACGCGTTTCCCGGCAATCCGTTCTATATGGGCGCGGGGATGAAGTGGACGCTGTTCCTGATGCTGCTGATCGCCTTCGGCATCAAGCTGCCGATCTTCCCGTTCCATACTTGGATGCTCGGCGTTCATACGGAAGCGAATCCGGCGGTCGTCATGATTCACTCGGGCATCCTGCTCAAGATGGGGGCGTACGGCTTGCTCAGCTTCGGAATTATGCTGTTTCCGGAGCAGGCAAAGGCGGCGGCTCTCGCCTTGGCGATACTCGGCGTCATCAACATTTTGTACGGCGCGATTCTCGCGTTTCGCCAAACCGAATTCAAGCTCATTTTGGCGTACTCCAGCATCAGCCATATGGGGATCGTGCTGCTCGGACTGGCGGCATTCAACGAAATCGGCCTGAAGGGCGCGATTTTCCAGCTCGTCTCGCACGGGCTGATCTCCGCGCTTATGTTCCTCTTGGTCGGGAGCTTGTACGAGCGGACGGAGACGACGGATATCCGCAAGCTGGGCGGTCTCGCCGCATCGCTCCCGTTTCTGTGCGGGTTTCTGATGCTGGCCGGGATGGCGTCGCTCGGGCTGCCGCTGCTGTCCGGGTTTATTAGCGAATTTTTGGCTTTCCTCGGCTTGTTCGAGCGGATGCCGGCCGTCGCCGTCATCGGCGCGCTGGGCATTATTTTTACCGCGGTGTACGTGCTGCGCGGGGTGATGCGGGTCAGCTACGGACCGATGGACGAAGCGTATCGGGGCGTTCGCGACGCCCGTTTGATCGAGGCGGTGCCGATGATCGCGCTGGGCGCGTTCATCATCTTGATCGGCGTCTATCCGGCGGTGCTGAGCGAGCCGATGCAGCAAACGGTGAGCGGAATCGACCAATGGATCCACAACATCGGGAAGGCGGGGGGATAAAGCCATGGATCAACTGGAGCGTTTGACGGCCGGCGATATCGCCCATCTGGCGCCGGAACTGTCCTTGGTCATTACAGCGGTCGTCCTGTCGCTGCTCGATCTGCTCATGCCGCGTTCGGTCAACCGTACGCTTCTCGGCTGGCTGGCGATCGTCGGAACGGCCGTGTCGGCCGCCTTCGTCATCGGCGATATATCCGCTCTGAACGTTTCGGGGGCGGAGAAGCCGGTAACGCCGGTCACGCTGCTCGGCGACAGCTGGCGAATCGACGATTTCGCGAACTTGTTCAAGCTGCTATTCCTGGCGGGAACGGCACTGATTCTGTTCATGAGCGTCGGCAACGTCAAAGAAGACGAAATTCCGCATACCGGCGAGTTTTACTATATGTTCCTTCCGGCTACGGTCGGCGCGATGGTGATGGCGTCCTCGGGCGACCTGATCACGCTGTTCGTCGGCCTGGAATTACTCAGCATTACTTCGTATGTCCTGGTCGGCATGCGCAAAAAGCGTTACGCCTCGAACGAAGGCGCGTTCAAATATGTCGTGACGGGCGGCATTTCGTCAGCCGTGATTTTGTACGGGATGTCGTTTCTGTACGGCATGTCCGGATCGACGAATTTGTCCAAAATCAACGAGGCCTTGGCGGACAATTACGCATCGTTCGAGCCGTTAATGTATGCCACCCTGTTTTTGCTGATCGCCGGGTTCGGCTTTAAAATCGCGGCGGCGCCGTTTCATATGTGGGCGCCGGACGTATACGAAGGCGCTCCGACGCAGGTGACCGCGTATTTGGCGGTCGTGTCCAAAGCGGCCGGGTTCGCCATCTCGTTTCGCGTCATTTATAGCTTGTTCGGTCAAGGCCGATTGCTGGAGCAGCCTATCCACGCGGACGCGTTTGCCGCGATCGCTATCGTCGCGGCGGCTGCAATGATCGTGGGCAACTTCGTCGCACTGCGCCAAACGAATATGAAGCGGCTGCTCGCATACTCGGGTATCGCGAACAGCGGTTACTTGCTCGTCCCGATCAGCACGCATTTCGGCATGGTTCATTATTCGAATTTTTCGGAGATGTTCTTTTACCTGATCGCGTACTTGTTCATGAATATCGGCGCTATCGCGGTGTTCGCGGTCGTAAGCGAATCGTCGAAGGACGAAACGGTAAGCTCGTTCGCCGGCTTGTACTACCGCGCTCCGGGATTGGCCATAGCGATGGTCATCCTGCTGCTGTCGCTTGCCGGGCTGCCCGTGACGGGCGGTTTTTTCGGGAAGCTGTACATCATGCTCGGCACGCTGCAAATGCACAGCTATTGGCTCGCCGCCGTCATTATCGGAACGAGCGTCGTTTCGTTCTACTACTATTTCGGCATCATCCGGCAAATGTTTATGCGTCAAGGCGCGAACGATGCGCCCGTCAAAGCCTCGCTTACGAGCGGCATTACGATATGGATTTGCGCGGCGGCCACGCTGCTTACCGGATTCTTCCCGCATGTGGTGCTCCGTTATATCGAAACGATGTTCAGCGTGCCGATCGATCTGTTCATGCATTGACGCGGTCGGCAAATCGCGAAGTCTCCCAGCCTTTCCGGATCGGAAAGGCTTTTTTTGTTTTTTGGCTTTATTTCCCGGGAGAGTTCACCGTTTCGACGGGTGGGCCTTTGGAACCTATTTTGATACAATGGAAAGGAAAGCCGGAACATGTGCCGAACATTATAAGTTCGGGTTAAATCGATAGGAAGCAAGAGGAACGTATCATGCGAAACGAACGGAAGCTGTACGCGTGGGTCGCACTCGTCGCGATATGGCTGACTGCGTTGAATATACACATCGGAAACGAAACGTCTTTTGCGGAAAGCTTCTCTGCGGGCTACGGAGGCGCGGCCCCGAAAGAGGCGGATTTGTCGTGGATCGTGAAATGGAACGGCGAGCCTTCGCCCGAATTTATCGCTTCCAGCGAAATCGTCCGGCCTTACGATTCGTCCGGAACGGTCGTAGCCAGACCGGCTGCGGGACGGAGAACGGACGCATGGCTGGCGCAGTGGGAACGTTCTCCGCAAGTAGGCTACATCGTGCCGAATCGCAAAGTGGGAATCGCAGCCGCAACGGCTAACGATCCGTTTTTAAGCAAGCAGACGTATTTGCAGCAAACGCGCACGATCGAGGCGTGGAACCAAGTCAACCGGAACGACTCCATCGTCATTGCGATCGTCGATACCGGCGTCGATCTCGAGCATCCCGACCTGAAAGCGAATCTCGTACCCGGCGTCAATCTCGTACAGCCGAAACAGCCGCCAAGCGACGATAACGGACACGGCACGAACGTGGCCGGCGTCATCGCGGGGATCGGCAATAACGGCAAAGGGGTTGCCGGAATGCTGTGGAAGGCGGGCATTATGCCGATCAAAGCGCTGGAGCAAAGCGGCCGGGGAGACGAGGACAAGCTTGGCGCCGGCATTCGATACGCCGTCGATCAAGGAGCCAAAATCGTTGTTCTGTCGGTCGGTCTGCTGCGAAACGACGCCTATTTGCAGGAGGTCGTCCAATACGCGGAAGATCACAACGTGCTGCTGATCGCCGCCAGCGGCAACGACGAAGGGCGCGTCATCCGTTATCCCGCCGCGTATCCGAGCGTTTTGGCCGTTGGCGGGGTCAAAGAGGACAATGGGATCGAAGAGCGGGCCAATTACGGTCCCGAGCTCGATCTTGTCGCTCCGTGGTCGGTATTTACCACGGCGGTGTCGGGAAAGTACGAATATCGCGAAGGCACGTCGATGGCGGCGCCGCAAGTAGCTGCCGCCGCGGCGATGATCTGGTCGAAATATCCGGACATGAAGGCGTACGAAGTCCGGAATTTGCTGCGGCAAACGGCCGAAGACATTGCCGAGCCGGGCTGGGACGAGCGAACGGGCTACGGCTTGTTGCGGGTCGATCGGGCGCTCGGCGAGACGTACCGCTCCGACATGTACGAGCCGAACAACAGCAGGGCGGAAGCGAAGCCGTACTCGATCAGCCGAATGATATCGGCCGAGCTGACGGGCGGCTCCGATATCGATTGGTTCTCGATCGAGGCGCCTTACGACGGAACGCTGACCTTGCACCTCGCTTCGGATCAGGCGGAGCCGTCGCCGGTGAGACTTACGCACGCCGGCAGTCTCGGTGTTTTCGCCTACCCGTTCGTCCCCGGAACGCCGCTTGAGCTGAACGTTCGCAAAGGGACGAACCGGATCGCGCTGCAGTTCGAGCAAAGCGGCGAAACCCGGAGTTGGACGTACCGGCTGTCGAACTCGTTCACCGTTTACCGGGATCCGTTCGAAGACAACGACCGGCAATATAAAGCGTTTAAGCTTCCCGCCCGAAGCCAGACGATCGTCGGGACGTTCGACCATGAAGCGGACGAGGATTGGTACTCCGTCACGTTCGAGCAGTCCGGCCTCGTTACGGTCAAAATGACGCCCGATACGAAGCGAATCGATCCGGTCCTTACGGTACAGAAGAAGGGCGAAAAGGCGAACACGATCGACGCGAACAATGACGGCGAACTCGAGACGTATACGTTCGAGGCTTTTCCGGGAACGTATTATATAAAAGCCAGCAAGCTGCTTGCCGATCCGACCATCGGCGAATATGCGCTCGAGCTCCGTTACGAGCCCCAATATATCGACCCGAACGAGCCGAACGACAAGCCGTACCAGGCAACGGTCGTCAGCTTCGATACGACGTACGAGGGCGTATTCGATCGCCCCGGGGACGTCGATAATTTTAAATTTACGTTGGCCGAGCGCAGCGTCGTCCGATTGGCGGTGACCGATATACCGGAAGGCCGCAACGTCAGCGCGACGATCCAAAGCGGCGGCACGGGCGAAGTCGCCAAAACGTTGAACGTGCCGGGAGCAAGCCGCGTCGACTTGACGGTTCCGCTGGACCCGGGCTCCTATACGATCCGTTTGGAAGCGGATCAACCTTTTCAAGACCGCATGTACAAGCTGCTCGTCCATGCCGACGTCATGGTCGGGGATTATATCGATATCGCCGGCCATTGGGCGCAGGATGCGATCGGGGAGCTGTCCGATCGGGGCATCGTGGCAGGTTACGGGAATTTCCGGTTCGAGCCGGACCGCACGATATCCCGAGCCGAGGCGGTAACGTTGATCGTGAAAGCGTTCGGATACGTGAAAAAACGGAACGTGACGTTCCCGGACGTTCCCGCCGATCATTGGTCGTATGAGGCCGTATCGAAGGCCGTTCAAGCCGGGATCGTCCAAGGCTATCCGAACGGAACGTTCGGCCCGGACGGTTCGCTCAGCCGTGTCGAAATGGCGTCGTTATTCGCCAAGGCGCTCGGCATAAACGGCAAATTGCGCGGCGACATTCCGTTCGCCGACATCGATTCGGATTATTGGGCGCTTCCCATTTTGAAGCAGATGAGCGCGGAAGGATGGTTAACCGGCTACGACGACGGTACGTTCCGGCCGGATCGGCCTACGACCCGCGCCGAATTCGCCGTTTTGCTGCGCCAGGTTTTGGATCGGTGATCGAAACGAATTCGCGATGGTTGAAATCGTAGGAGGATGAAGAGATGGACGCTTCCGACGCAATGGAATATTCGCTCGGCCTTACGGGTCTCGTATCGATTTTGGTCGTTCTGCTCAGCATCGCATTGTCCTGGTGGGCGCTGCAGCAATTTCGTTTCGATCTGTTTCTGAAGCAGCCGAAAAGCGCGCCGGCGAAAATGCTGCAGGTGCTGCTGTCCGTCGTGCTCGGTTACCAGGTAGCGCGCTTCGTGCTCGATTATTTCAATTGGTCGCAGCTGCTGAAAGGGATGTTTTAGCGGAAGCGGGCGGCTCCGATCCGATCGAAAAGAGTTGCCCGGGAATAACATTGTCGGATGTTGTCAACAATGGTAATACGAATGATGGTTTCCGAAAAATCATCGGGGATGAATGTTCGGTGTTATATCGAAAAATCATCCGGGGATGAATGTTCGGTAATATATCGAAAAAATCATCCGGGAAAACGATGAATTTTCGCGAATATCCGAAAATGATTCCGAAAACGAGAAGCGGCTACGAAACCTATAGCTGGAGCGCGCCTGGGCAACCACGATTTAACAGTTGTCATGCCGATAGCCCTGATGCTACACTGAACGCTGGGCGTTCGAGGCTTTTCCCATGCTACGGCGTCGCATACCGCTTCACAAACGCGGAGGGGGAACAAGATGAGCAAAATAATCGTCCGCGGTGGCAAACGATTGTCGGGAAGAGTCAAAATCAGCGGAGCCAAAAACGCCGTATTGCCGATCATAGCGGCATCGCTGCTGGCTTCGGAAGGAGAAAGCGTCATCCACGACGCGCCTCCTTTGGACGATGTCATGACGATCAGTCACGTGCTCAAGTCATTGGGCGTACGCGTACAGTACCATAATGAGACGATTCGAGTAAACGCGGAGCATATCTCAACGTGCGAAGCCCCGTACGAATGGGTCCGCAAAATGAGGGCGTCGTTCCTCGTCATGGGACCGCTGCTCGCCCGTCAAGGCTATTCGCGCATTTCGTTGCCCGGCGGCTGCGCGATCGGAACGCGTCCGATCGACCAGCATTTGAAAGGCTTCGAGGCGATGGGCGCGGACATCGAGCTCGGTCAAGGCTATATCGAGGCCCGGGTCAAAGGGAAGCTGAAGGGCGCCAAAATTTATTTGGACGTAGCCAGCGTGGGCGCGACCGAAAACATTATGATGGCCGCCACCTTGGCCAGCGGGACGACTTTGATCGAGAATGCGGCGCGCGAGCCGGAAATCGTCGATTTGGCCAACTATTTGAACGCGATGGGAGCCCGCATTCGCGGAGCCGGAACGGGCGTCATCCGGATCGACGGGGTCGAAAGTCTGCGCGGGACAGTACATACGGTAATACCGGACCGGATCGAAGCCGGGACGTTCATGATCGCGGCGGCCATTTCGGGAAGCTCGCTATTCATCGAAGGAGCGATTGCAGACCATTTAAGGCCGGTCATTTCGAAAATGCAGGAAATGGGCGTCACGATCGATGAGGACGAAAACGGTCTTCACGTTTCGATGGACCGTCCGCTCCGCGCCGTCGACGTGAAGACGCTGCCTTATCCGGGCTTTCCGACCGATATGCAATCGCAAATGATGGCGCTGCTGACCGTATCGGACGGTACGGGCATCGTAACGGAAACGGTGTTCGAAAACCGGTTTATGCACGTCGAGCAGTTTTGCCAAATGCAGGCGCAAATTAAAGTGGACGGACGTACCGCCGTCGTCAGCGGCAATGCGAAGCTGCGCGGGGCGAAAGTGTGCGCCACCGACTTGCGTGCCGGAGCCGCCTTGATTCTCGCGGCGCTTGCCGCCGACGGCGAAACGGAAATTACCGGCGTTCACCATATCGATCGGGGCTATGTCGACATCGAGCGAAAGCTTCGCGAGCTCGGAGCGGATATTCGCCGCGTCGAACCGGCCGAGGAAGTCGAACCGGCGGTGAACCACGAAATGAAAATTTTTACGGTACAGCCGACATGGGCATAACGGACCTACAGACATCCAGCGCATAACCGGATTCGCTTGCAAAAAAGCGAGTCCGGTTTTCTTTGTTTCGGCCCGGCTTTCGCGTTCTAGACTCTCTTTCCTTCTCATAGGATGAAAGTAAGATCCGCTAGAGACGCTCCGCGCTCTATCACAGATGGAGGGACCGATGAGAAACCGCACATTCGCACAGCCCTGGATGCCCGCCGCCGCCGTACTTGCCGCCATACTGGCGGTCACTTTGCTCATCCCCGGCATTCTAGTAAAACGGATGGGAACCGACGCCGTCCGGTCTCCCGAGCCGTCCGGAGCCGAAGCGGCGCAGCAGGCCAAGACGCTGCTGATCCCGGTCTACTTGACCCGGGAGCAGAAGGTGGAGCAGGTGCCGCTAGAAACGTACGTCCGCAACGTCGTCGCGGCGGAAATGCCCGCGCAGTTCGAGCTGGAAGCGCTGAAGGCGCAAGCGATCGCCTCCAGGACGTATATCGTGAAACGATGGATGGAGGGCGATTCGTCGCAAGTGCCCGTCGAGGGGGCGCTCGTGACCGATACGGTCGCGCATCAAGCTTACGTGACGGAGGAACAGATGAAGCGCAATTGGGGGGACGCCGAATACGCCGCGCGTCTGGACAAGCTGAACCGGGCGGTGAACGAAACGGCCGGCGTCGTCGCCACATACGGGCATAAGCCGATTCAAGCGTCTTTTTTTTCCACCAGCAACGGGTATACCGAAAACGCGGAGGACTACTGGCGGGATTTCGTCCCGTACTTGCGCAGCGTGCCGAGTCCGTGGGATAAGCAGCTGTCTCCGAAATATACGGCCAAAGCGACGTTCACGCTGCAGCAGTTCGCGAGCCGCCTCGGCATCGCTTCCGCATCGGCCCTGACGAAGAACGGGGCCATCCAAGTGCAGGCGACGACGGAAGGCCATCGCATCAAGACGATCTCGATCGCCGGCAAAACGTTTACCGGGCGCGAAGTCAGAGAAAAGCTGGAGCTGAACTCCTCGCAGTTTACGTGGAAGATTAGCGGCTCGACGATCGAACTGACGACGTACGGCTACGGACACGGCGTCGGCATGAGCCAATGGGGAGCGAACGGCATGGCGAAGGAAGGCAAGTCGGCGGCCGATATTATCAAATATTACTATCAGGGAGTTTCATTGGAAGACGTATCGGCGATCGTCAAACCGAAAGTATAGAGCAGGTTCCGAAAGACGGCGGAAGCGACGTGCGGATGCCGCTTTTAAATTCTATCACCTCACGTATAAAACCTATCGAACTGGCAACAATGGTGACTGAGGTGATATAACTATGAATGATCAAAACCAAGAAAAAGAGTTGCAGACGGGAGAAAACGCTCCAAAATCGACCGATGGAGCCAAAACGACTTCCGGCTGGAAAAGACTGCTCGCAAAAAAATGGGTGTTTCCGGCGACCTACATGGCAGCAGCGGCAATTATCCTAACGTTAATGTGGGTCTACACGGACTCGGGCGTGAAAAACTTGTCCGAAACCGAGACCGGTTCTGACAAGACGCAGACCGTCACCGACGCCACGAACAAACCGGATGCGCTAGCCGTTCAAGGAACTGCCGAAACGATGCAATGGCCGGTCAAAGATCAGGACGAAGCGGAAATGGTGCTGCACTACTTCGACAGCAACGCTTCGAGCGAAGTGCGCCAAGCCGCGATGATCGAGTACGGCGACACGTTGACGCCGCACGTGGGCGTTGACTTCGCCCGCGAGGACGACAAACCGTTCGACGTCGTAGCCGCGATGAGCGGTAAAGTCACGCGAGTCGAAACGGATCCGGTCGTCGGCCAGCTGCTCGAAATTACGCACAGCGACGGCACCGTCACGATTTACCAAAGTCTCGCCGACGTTAAAGTGGCGAAAGACGTGCAAGTGAAAAAAGGCGACGTGATCGCGACCGCCGGCCGCAACGAATTGGAGAAAGATTTGGGCACCCACGTTCATTTCGAAATTCGCCAAAACGGCGCGCCGGTCAATCCGGAATCGCTCATCGGCAAAAAGTAAAGCTGCATAAAGAACGCAAGCGTACCGAAGCAGAAGGGAATCCTTCTGCTTTTTCTTTGTGCCGGAGCCGCTTTGAAGCGGGCGTTCGCGTTCGCGGCGGAGCGGCTTCGTGTTTCGGGGTTATTTGGCCTTCTTTTGCAAAAATAATTGAACAGGCAAGCTTGTCAGGCTTGGAAACAAAGAATATATGGCCCTGCCCCTCATATACTGTACCAAACCAACTCGAGTAGGGAGGCGAGGGGCGTGCACGATTACATCAAAGAGCGTACGATCAAGATTGGTCGCAGTCTTGTGGAAACGAGACAAACGGTCCGCACGATTGCCAAGGAATTCGGAGTATCGAAAAGTACGGTTCATAAAGATTTGACGGAGCGACTGCCCGAGATCAACCCGGAATTGGCGAACCAGGTGAAACTGATTTTGGAATATCATAAGTCGATCCGTCATTTAAGGGGAGGAGAAGCGACCAAAGTCAAATATAAGCGTACCCGCCAGCAAAAACCGGCCGACCATCTTGTGACCGCGCGATAGCGGCGGTCGATTCAGCCATGCGAATCGCCCCTCTCCAAGAGGCGTGCCCGCTCGGCAAGCTTTGTCGAGCGCTTTTACGAAATATCGCGCAATCCGCCATATTTTGAAAAAAGGGATTTTGAAAAAGTTGTCGAATTAAGTATACTTATGTGTATGAAGGTATAGAACGGATCGTACGCCCGCGGATGGAGCACTTCGTTCGGCGCGGCAGGCATTGTTCCGTTATGCTCCCGGGAGGATGTAGGATGTTTAGCAAAGACATAGGAATCGATTTGGGTACGGCCAATGTTCTCATTCACGTCAAAGGGCGGGGTGTCGTTCTGGATGAGCCGTCAGTCGTGGCGATTGAAAGCGAGACCAAACGGGTTCTCGCCGTCGGCGAAGAAGCGCATCGGATGGTCGGCCGCACACCCGGCAATATTGTGGCCATTCGCCCTTTGAAGGATGGAGTTATTGCCGATTTTGAAATTACCGAGCTGATGCTCAAGCATTTCATTATGAAAATCGGCGGCAAACGTTGGTACTCGCACCCGCGAATCCTCATTTGCGCCCCAGCCAACATTACTTCCGTGGAGCAAAAGGCGATTCGCGAAGCGGCGGAACGCAGCGGCGCCAGAGAAGTGTATTTGGAAGAAGAACCGAAGGCAGCGGCGATCGGGGCTGGAATGGACATATTCCAGCCTAGCGGCAATATGGTTGTCGACATCGGCGGAGGCACTACGGATGTAGCCGTGTTATCCATGGGCGACATCGTAACCTCCTCTTCCATTAAAGTCGCGGGGGACAAGTTCGACGCCGCGATCATGAAATATATCAAGTCGAAGTACAAGCTGCTGATCGGGGAGCGGACTTCGGAAGATATTAAAATCAAGATCGGAACCGTCTATTCCGACTTGCGCAAGGAAGAAATGGACATTCGCGGCCGAGACATGGTGTCCGGTTTGCCGCTTACGGTGACGATCCGTTCCGACGAAGTGAAGGAAGCGCTCTGGGAAACGGTCTCCTCGATCGTGCAGGCGGCGAAAGTCGTCCTGGAGCGTACGCCTCCGGAATTGTCGGCCGATATTATCGACCGCGGCGTTATTTTGACCGGCGGCGGGGCGCTGCTGCACGGCATCGACCAGCTGCTGGCGGACGAGCTCCGGGTACCGGTGCTTATCGCCGACCATCCGATGAGCTGCGTCGTTCGCGGGACCGGCATTATGCTGGACAATTTGGATAAAGTGACGAAGCAAAAATTCGGGTAACCGTTTCTACATAGATGTAAGACTGACGAAGCCGGCTTTTTTCTTCGAAAAAAGCTCTCAGGAGGTCCCCATGCTCAGAGGACTATACACCGCCACCGCCGGCATGCTGTCGCAGCAGCGCAAGCACGACACCATCACGAACAATATCGCCAACATCAACACGCCCGGCTTCAAGCAAAGCCGCGCGGTTTCCCGTTCTTTCCCGGAAATGCTCATCGGGCTTCTCGAGGGCAAGCCCGGGATGGAGGTGCCGAACACCGGCCGGTTGAACACGGGCGTATTGGCGGAAGAGGCGCTGACGATCAACGTGCAGGGCGAGCTTCGCGAGACGAACAATCCGTTCGATTTCGCCGTCGTTTCCGACATTCAAGTGCCCGGACTCGTATTCGACGGAGGCAAAACGATAACGGCGGACGGACAGCGTATTTTTCAGCCGCAGGCGTTTTTTACGGTCGCGAACGAAGCCGGCGACGAGCGGTTTACGCGCAACGGCAAATTCAGCGTAACGGAGCAGGGCGAGCTGGTGACCGCCGAAGGGTTCCGCGTGCTCGGGGAAAACCGGCAGCCGATCGTGCTGCTCGACCCGGCTACGCAAATTCCGATTACGAACGTAACGGTAAGCAAAAACGGGCAGCTGCTCGACTCCTTGAACGGACAAGCCTTGCTGGACGCGGGGGGCAATCCGATCCGCATGCTGATTTCCCGCATCGACAATCCGATGCGGATGATTCCGGAAGGGATGGGCTTATTCCGTCTCGGCGACGGCGACGAAGGGCTGGTTCAGCCGATCGCCGCCACGGATCGGGTCGAAGTGAAGCAAGGATTCGTGGAAACGTCCAATGTCGATCCGACGCAAGCGATGGTCGATTTGATGTCCGCCTCCCGCATGTACGAGGCGAATCAAAAAGTGATCCAGGCTTACGACAAAAGCATGGAAAAAGCCGTGAACGAAATCGGCAGAGTGTAGAGAGGTAACCCATGAACCATTCGATGATCAATTCGCTCGTTTCCATGCAAGGGCTTCAGCAAAAGCTGGATATCGTCGCGAATAATATGGCGAACCTGAACACGACCGGCTACAAACGGAAAGACGCGTCTTTTCACGATGTACTGACGACGACGATGCGCCAGCCCGGAACCTTCGAGCAGGTCGGCCGATTGTCGCCGCTCGGGCTGACGCAAGGCTGGGGAGCCAAGCTGAGCCAAATTCAGACGATCCTGGCGCAAGGATCGCTGAAGCAAACGGACCGGCCGACCGATTTGGCGATCGAAGGCGACGCCCTGTTCGAAGTGATCGTCCCTTCCGTGGACGGCGCCGGACAGCCCGTTCAGCAAACCGCATGGACGCGTGACGGGGCGTTTTCGCTTAAAGCGCAGCCGGACGATCCGGACAACGTCTATTTGACGACGCAGGAAGGGCATCTCGTCCTCGGAACGGACGATTTGCCGATCAGAGTGCCGAACCATTCGCGGATTAAAGTCGAAACGAACGGCGCCATAACCGCATATAGCGAACTCGATCCGACGCAGCCTCCCGTCACGGTCGGAGCCTTGAAGCTCGTTCAAGTCGTACGCCCGCAATTGCTGCAAAATCGGGGCGATAACTTATATTCGCTGCCGGAAACGATCGATCCCGCGCTCGGCGACGTGCTGCGCGTCGTCGCTTTCGACGCGGCCAATCCCGAAGCCGCCAAAGTCAAAGTGCAGCAAGGCTTTTTGGAGCAATCGAACGTTAACATGACGGAAGAAATGACGGAGCTGATGATGACGCAGCGGGCGTTTCAGTTGAACGCCAAAGCGCTCGCCTCGGCCGATACGATGATGTCTCTGGCCAATTCTCTTCGAGGCTAATTTGATGTGGAGGTGGCCTGCCCCGTGCTCGATCAAGACACCCGTGTAGTTCCGCAAGTGAAAGCTGAGGCCGAGAAGCAGGCGAAGCCGCAAACGAAAGAGAAGCCGAAGCGGAAGCCCAGGAGACGATGGGTCAACATTTTGTTTCGAATCCTTCGAGCCTTGCTCGTTCCGGCTTTATGCGTCGCCGCGCTGCTCGTCGGTTTATGCTTCGGGTACGTGTATTTAGGTCACCGGGAAGTCGGTGACATTTGGCAATGGGCGACTTGGCAGCATTTATTCGATCTCGTCTTCGGAAGCTGAACCGCCCAAGTCAAATGTGTCAAGCTTCGTTTTCCCGGTATTCGTTCCAATAAAAAAAACGCCCGTTCCACCGCTGATCGGGCGCCGTCCGCAGCTCCCCGATCGGGGAGTTTTATTTTTACCTTAACAACGGTATAATGGTTAGGTGTGGAAGTACGATCCGGGGGAGAGAAACGGGTGAATTTGCCAAATCTTTTGACGTTATGTCGATTTGGGTTGATCCCGATATACGTCGTCTTTTTCGCCACGAATCATCTCAAGACGGCATTTTTGATCGTCGTTTTGGCAGGAGCGACCGATATATTGGACGGCTATTTGGCCCGGACGCGGGGACAAATTACGCAGGTGGGCGTGATGCTCGATCCGCTTGCCGACAAATGCATGATGCTTACGGTCATCATCTCGCTGCTCGTTTCCGGCATGATTCCCTGGCTGGTGGCGGTTGCCATGTTTATCCGCGATGCCGGCATGATCGTCGGGTCCGCCTTTTTTCATTTTCGCGGCAAGCAAACCGTGCCCGCCAACAGTATGGGCAAGCTGACGACCGTCCTGTATTATTTTGCCTTTTTATTTATTTTTTTTGATTTTTCGTTTGCGATTCCATATTTGTGGTTCGTCGTCGGCGTCTCGTTCGTCACTTCGATCATTTATATCGTTTTGTTTCTCGGCTTGAACCGGAAAGAACGTTCGGTCGATTCCAAATCGTAAAAAGGAGCATAAGCGCCTGGACGACATTCGGGGTCCGTGCGCCTATGCCCCCTTATATCAACCTCCGCTACTGCAGGTCGCGAAGGGACATTTACTAGTCTAAGTTAACCGCAATCATTTTATACAATTGGCGCGGAAAGGGGCCGAATTTGTTATGGACATTACGCAAATTCAAGAAACGATACCTCATCGCTATCCGTTTTTGCTCGTGGATCGCATTTTGGACATACAAGAAGGGGTTCGGGCCGTCGGCTTGAAAAACGTGACGATCAACGAGCCGTTTTTTAACGGCCATTTTCCCGGGTATCCGGTTATGCCGGGCGTATTGATCGCGGAAGCGCTCGCCCAGGTGGCCGCCGTCGCGATGCTCAGCTCGGAAGGCAACCGCGGCAAGATCGGCTTGCTTGCCGGAATCGACGGGTTCCGCTTCCGGGATCAGGTGAAGCCGGGCGATACGCTTCTATTGGAAATGGAAATTACGCGAATGAAAGGGACGATCGGCAAAGGCCGCGGCGTTGCGAAAGTCGGCGAGAAAATCGTTGCCGAAGGCGAATTGATGTTTGCTCTGGCCAATCCGTAAGAAACCCCGCCAATCGGGGGCCATTACATTTTGAGATCGGGAGAGATGAATGTTGAGTCTTGAGCATGCGCTGACCCAATATAAGCTGTGGTTGAACGATCCGCTGATCGACGAGCAGACGAAGAGCGAGCTTTTATCGCTGCAAGGCAATGAGAAAGAGCTGGAGGACCGGTTTTACCGGGACCTCGAGTTCGGGACGGGCGGCTTGCGCGGCGTCATCGGCGCCGGAACGAATCGGATGAACCGGTATACGGTAGCCAAAGCGACGCAAGGGCTCGCGCAGTTCGTGAGCAAACAGGCCGATGGCCGCCGGCCGTCGGTCGCGATCGCTTACGATTCGCGGAACCAGTCGCCGGAGTTCGCCCTTGAAGCCGCCCTGGTGCTGGCCGGCAACGGGGTCAAAGCTTACGTGTTCGAATCGCTGCGGCCGACGCCCGAGCTTTCTTTTGCGGTCCGCCATCTCGGCTCCTCCGGCGGCATCGTCATAACCGCCAGCCATAATCCGCCGGAATATAACGGATATAAAGTGTACGGCAAAGACGGCGGACAGCTCGTCCCCCGCGACGCCGAGCAAGTGCTTGCGGAAATCGGTACGGTCGCTTCGCTCGCGCAAGTGCGCCGGGTCAGCCGAGAGGAGGCGGAAGCGTCCGGGCTGCTCCAGTGGATCGGCGCGGATATCGACGAAGCCTTCGTTCAAGCGGTGTCGGGCGTCAGCCTGCATCCGGACGTCGTAAAAAAGGTCAGCGACCGGTTTCATATTTTATATACGCCGCTTCACGGCGCGGGCAATCGTTCGGTACGCGCCGTGTTGGAGCGGATCGGTTTTGGCAACGTCCACGTCGTTCCCGAGCAGGAGCAGCCGGATCCGCAGTTTTCGACGGTAAAATCGCCGAATCCGGAAGAGCGCGAAGCGTTTACGATCGCGTTGTCGATGGCCCGGCAGACGAACGCCGACATCATTATCGGCACCGATCCCGATTGCGACCGGATGGGCGCCGTCGTACAGAACGATACGGGCGAATTCGTCGTGCTGAACGGCAATCAGTCGGGCGCGATCATGGCCTATTACGTGCTGGACGGCTTGAAGCGACGCGGAGAGCTCCCGGATAACGGCGTGCTCGTCAAAACGATCGTCACGAGCGAGATGGGCGCGGTGATCGCGGAAAGCTTCGGCGTCCGCGTTATGAATACGCTCACCGGCTTTAAATATATCGGCGAAAAAATGACCGAATTCGAGCAAACGGGACAATACCGCTTTTTGTTCGGCTACGAGGAAAGCTACGGCTATTTGGCCGGCACGTATTGCCGGGATAAGGACGCGGTTCTCGCATCGATGCTTATTTGCGAAGCGGCCGCCTATTACAAAAACGAAGGCAAGACGCTGTACGACGTTTTGCAGGAGTTGTACCGCACCTACGGCTACTTCCGAGAGCAGTTGGAGTCCCGCACGATGAAGGGCAAGGACGGGCTCGAAAAAATCGGCGGCATTATGGAAGATTGGCGCAGCAATCCTCCGGCTGCCGTTGCGGACGTCCCGGTCGTTCGCGTGCAGGATTATTTGCACGGCATCGACGGGCTTCCGGCGGAAAACGTGCTCAAATATACGCTCGCGGACGATTCCTGGTTTTGCCTCCGTCCGTCCGGGACCGAGCCGAAAATCAAAATGTATTTCGCCGTCCGCGGCTCTTCGGAAGAAGAAGCGGGAGCCCGACTCGACCGGCTTCGCGCCGCGGTCATGTCCAGAGTCGATCAATTTCAATAAAATCGAAGGAGACGCCTCTTCGAACGGTGCGCCCGCTCCGCACGGACCCGGCGCGCCGCTTCGAAGAGGTTTTCCGGGTTTGCTCGCATCGCCCGACACGACATGGAAGTAAGGAGTGAATGGTTTGCTTCAGCGGTATTTATCGGTGAACGACAAGGCAAGGAAATGGCTTTGGTGGCTCGTGGTGCTCGGTTTGATCGTTTCTTTGCCGCTTGTTTACAAACGGGGCGAGACGGAACGGTCCACGAAAAACGTCGAAATCGTGTTCGATTATCGCGATTTGCTCGAAGCTTCGGCTTATCGGCCGAATCCCGAAGCCTACGTGCAGGAAAAGCTGAAAATGTTGAAAGATGCCGGGGTCGGCACCATGTCGGTGTACGAAAGCTCGTTGGAAGAGCTGAAAAACAGCCGGCGCATTCAAGTCTATACGCCGCAGGAATATTCGCTTTTGACCGGCAAGCCGCTGACGCCGGGGGAAAACTATACGTATTTGCTGTTTACGTCGACGGAGTCGCGGGACAAGCTTCAACCGATTATCGAGAAAACGTACCGGGACCGGCTGAAGGCGAACGTCAGTTCCTGGTCGTACAACAATCGGCCGGGGCTTATCATCAACCTGCCTTACGAAGAGGCGAACACGAAGCCGATGGAGCCGGACCCGATAACGATGGACATGCTGCAGGACCAGGGCTTCCGTCTCGTCGCGCGGCTGTCGAACCGGATGCAGCCGTATACCGAAGAAGAGCTGGAAGGACTGCTGAAAAAACTCAGCTCGCGCAACATCAAGCGCATCGTTTTCGACGGAAATGCGGTCACCGGCTATGACGAAGATCCGGCCAAAAATCATGTTCGCGAAACGGCCGATTTGTTGAAGAAGTACAAAATGGGCACCGCCGTTATCGACCGATTGAAGGCGCCGCAGAAAGGGTTCACCGTCTCGTTTGCGGAGCGGCTCGAATACAATATCGTCCGGCTGTTCCCGCTTTACGATACCGAAGTGAATTTGAAACCGGAGCTTATCGAAGACAAGCTCGTTCTCGCCGTCAAGGACCGCAATTTGCGCATGCTGTTTCTGAACACGAAAGCGGCCAAAGACCTGGACAAAGGGTTCGTCAACGATTACTTGGACAATATCGTGAAAAGCTTGACCGGTTCGGAGGAGGACGGCTCCGAAGGCGCGATTTCGCGAATCGAACGTCTTGGGTATGATCTTGGCGAGGCGCATGCGTTTGTCGCATACGGGGAAACGCTCGACTGGTTGAAGCCGATTTTGCTCGTAGCCGCCACGGCATTGGTTGCGCTGGCGATCGGATTGTTCGTTCCGGCGCTCACCACGATCGCGTTCGTCGTCGGTGCGGTCGGAGCGCTCGGACTGTACGTTCTGAACAGCTCCATTTCGCTGCAGGCGATGGCGTTTTTCGTCGGCGTATGCGCGCCGACCTTATCCACGGTATTGGCGATCCGTTACCTTCGCGAGCGCCGAGGACTTGCGAACGGAAACGGCTGGGTACGCGCGACGGCCGTGTTCCTCGGCACATCGCTGCTGACGGTTGCGGGCGTGGTTTACGTAGTCGCCTTGCTTAGCGGAATTTCGTACTATTTGGTGCTCGAACAGTTCCGCGGAGTAGCGCTGCTGCATCTGCTTCCGATCGCGCTGGTCGGGGTGTACGCGCTGTTGTTTGCGGAATCGCATAAACCGGCCGACATAATCGCCCGGCTGCGATCCATTTTGTTCGCCAAAATTACCGTCGTTTGGGTCGTTCTCGCCGCCGTCTTCGGCGGAGTCATCTATTATTATTTGACGCGTACGGGCAACGAAGGACAAGCCTCGCAGATGGAGAAGCTGATCCGGACTTATTTGGAAAACGGACTTGGCGTTCGCCCCCGGTTCAAAGAGTTCGTGTTCGCACATCCGTTGTTTATATTGGCCGCTTATTTGTTCATGCGGTATAAGAACGCGATCTATTTGTTCGTCGGCGCCGTCATGGGACAGCTGTCGATCATCGATACGTTTGCGCATCTGCATACGCCGCTTTACATTTCGTTAATCCGGATCGGCCTTGGCATTGCCTTCGGCATCGTCATCAGCCTGATCTATGTTGCCGTTTGGGAGCTGCTTGCGAAGGGATGGCGAAGATGGGCACCGAAGTAAAACGGATCGTATTGTCCGGCTATTACGGTTTCGGCAACAGCGGAGACGAAGCGGTGCTGCAGTCGATTTTGATCGCGCTTCGGGAAGAGGGAGAGCGGCAGGGCGTGAAAGTGGAGCCGGTCGTTCTCTCGATACGCCCGGAACAGACGGCGGCAATGTACGGTGTAGAGACGGCGCACCGGATGCGTTTCGCCGAGGTGTCGAGGGCTTTGCGCGAATGCGACGGCTTGATCAGCGGCGGCGGCAGCTTGCTGCAGGATGCGACGGGGATCAAGACGATTCCGTATTATTTGGCCGTTTTGGCGATGGCGCAGTTTTATCGAAAACCTACATTTATATATGCGCAAGGAATCGGTCCGGTTCGGCGCCCTCTATTTTACCCGTTCATACGAACGATATTTAATAAGTGCCGCTATATATCGGTGCGGGACGACGAGTCGGCCGCTCTCCTTTCCCGAATGGGTATCGACCGCAGTCGGATCGAAGTCGTGCCCGATCCGGTAATGGGGCTCGACTTAAAGGAAGGGACGTTTCGCAGCAATCGTTCGCGCCCCGTCGTCGGCGTATCGGTCCGCTTCTGGAATAAGGATCGGTCGGAGCTGGACGGCATTGCCGCATCGCTTCGCTTGATCGCCGAACAGCGGCCGGTTTCGATCCGGCTGCTTCCGTTTCATTTGCCCGACGACACCGACGCTTCCCGGTACGTGATCGATCGAGTCGGTTCTTTGCCGGGCGGGTCGGACATAGGAATAAAAGAAGAGGCCGTCCATCCGCAGCAAATGCTGGCGGAAGTGAACGATTGCGATTTGCTTATCGGCATGCGCCTTCATTCGCTTATTTACGCGGCTACCCGCCATGTGCCGCTAATCGGCATCTCTTACGATCCGAAGATCGACCAGTTTCTCCATCGGCTCGGCCTTACCGTGGCGGCATCGACGGAACGATTCGACCCGGACGTCGTGGCGCGCGAAGCACTGCATTATTTGGACGACCCCGAAGGCTGGAGGCAAGAGACTAATAACGCGATCGGCCGCCTCCAAAAACAAGCCCGTCAGCCGGCGCAACAAATCGTCTCGACCTGCGCATACTAAACGACAGAGGCAAACGCTAGCCCAGCGAAGATACGCCGAGCTAGCGGCATTCGGCCCCGTGAGAATGTCCCATTAGTTCGAATACTTCCATGAAATCAGCCTATTAACCGCTTTTTTTGCATGATTTTCGCTGTGGAGTTTCCTTGCGATTCGGAGTATAATGGGTCCGTTGGTCTCTTGTGTGTAACCGTAAGGGATCGGCATACAGAGATGGGGGTGGGGAAAGTCGGATGGAGTTTGTATACTACGGCATCGGTTTTTTGGCAGCATGCGTTTTAGCCGTCATCCTGACACCTGCGGTAAAAAAGTTTGCCTTCTTTGCAGGGGCGGTCGATAAGCCGAACCAGCGCAAAGTACATACGCGCATTATGCCGCGATTGGGCGGCTTGGCCGTATTTTTGGCATTCGTCGGAGCTTTTTTCGTCATCGCGCCGATGGCGGATGCGCTCAATTGGAAAGTCGCGACCGCCCTGCTGATCGGGAGCTCGCTCATCGTATTGGTCGGGGCGCTGGACGATAGATTCGACCTGTCGCCGAAGACAAAGCTGCTTGTGGAGCTTGTTGCGGCGCTTGTCATCGTGTTTTACGGAGATATTCAGATCGATTTGGTCAACTTGCCGTTCGGCGATGCGTTCGAGACGAAATGGCTCAGCGCGCCGCTCACGATTTTCTGGATCGTCGGCGTAACGAATGCGGTCAATTTGATCGACGGATTGGACGGCCTTGCGGCCGGCGTATCCGGGATTGCCAACGCGACGATGCTCGTGATGGCGATTATGATGGGCAACGTTACCGTTATTTTGTTTAGCGCACTGCTGCTCGGCAGCATCGTCGGCTTTCTGTTTTACAACTTTCATCCCGCCAAAATTTTTATGGGCGATTCGGGCGCTCTGTTTCTCGGCTTTTGCCTGGCTACTTTGTCGGTGCTCGGCTTCAAGCAAGCGACGCTCGTCTCGTTTATCGTACCGGTTCTTATCCTCGGCGTTCCTCTGTCGGATACGTTTTTCGCCATCGTACGACGCAAGCTGAATAAAATGCCGATTTCGGTTGCGGACAAAAACCATTTGCACCATTGCTTGCTGCAGATGGGATTGGGCCATCGCAATACGGTGCTCGTCATTTACGGCGTCTCCGTCTTTTTCGGGCTTTGCGCCATTTTGCTTTCGCAAACGTCGCAATGGGTGACGCTCGTCTTGATCGCGGTCATTTTAATCGTACTGCAAGTCGGGGCGGAAGCGATCGGCATCGTCGGCAAAAGCAAGCGTCCGGTTCTGAACTTGTTTTTGCGAGCCCGGTCCAAAAACGTAACGAAATAATACGAAAGACCCAAAAGCCGAATCCCGCGATCGCGGGATTTTTTTGTTGCCTTCTTTTCCTTAGGAAATCTATTAAATTTCGGCTTGTTTTGACCGATAACAAAACTACGAGACTCTTTTTTCGGGGCGATCCCGACCGCCTCCACAGGAAATGAGCACCTATAGAGAAAGGAGCATGGAGAGAAACGTTTTTGGGAGACCGGCAACACACCGTTTCAACATCGATGAAGGAGGAAACCGCTTTGAGGAAGACTTATCGGAAATGGATCAGTATGGCCCTCGTTCTGGCAATGCTGATCAGCCTGCTTCCGGCTATGTCGGCATATGCGGCCACCGCAAGGATCACGATAAAAGAGCTGTATACGTCCGATACGCAGCCGAGCGACGATTCGCTCATCACGAGGGTGACGAGCAACCCGGTCAATATATCGGCGACGATCGAAAACATCAGCGATTCCCAAGTGTCCGAGCTGTACTACGAAATTACGAACATGACCACGACGAAAACGCCGGTCGTCGAGAAGACGAACAAGGCGCAGAAGACGGGGCAATTCGATATTACGTTCAAAAACGTGCTGCTGACCGAAGGCTTGAACAAAATCGTCATCAAGCTCGGCGATACGAGCGTCATTTCATCGGCGCCGGGCTGGGTTTATTTTACGCCAACGACGACGCTCACGACGATCAATATTAACGGGCAGCCGTTCCAGGATGGCAAAATGTACCCGGAAAACCCGGGCCAATCGACCGTGCTCAACATTTCCGGAACGGCCCCGAACGCGACGGAAGTAAAAGCTTATACGGTAGGCAATCCGAATCCGATCAACGCTTATTTGAACAACGGCGAATTTTTCTTCGTGGCGGACGACGTCAACAATACGCAATCGACGGCCAATTTGCGCCTGCGCGCCGGGGATAACCCGATGACGATCATGGCCGTCAACAATACGAAGACGTATCAAATCAGCAAAAACTTGATTTACAACAACGGCCTGCCGTTCGCTTTTAACGCGAAAATCAAAGAGATCCCCGCCTCGGGTACGCCGGGACCGGCTATGGATCTGATTAAAAATCCGACGGTGACGACGTCCAAAGTCAACATCTCCGCTCTGCTCAAAGACGATCTGACGACGCTCGGCGATTTGCAATACAATTTCGTCGACGTGCTTGTGGGCGGGCAAAAATTCGGGCCGTATAATTTGTCGGGCGCTACGGCCGCTCCGAGAACGGCATCGGTATACCCGAATATCGTTTACGAAGGGCATAGCCCGATGAGACTGTTCGTAACCGGTCAGGCGCTCAGCAACTCGGTGCTGCTGACGCTGACCAACAATGTCGGCGCGGACGTAACGGTTGGCGCCGAGCTGTTGAAGGACAAGGCGCCGATAGCGGTCAATGCGGCGCAAACCGCAGCCATCTACAACATCCCTGCCGGAACGTTCGCAAAAGACGGCGGTCCTTACAAGGTGACGCTGCGAAACGGGACGGGGGGACCGGCCTTGAACGCCGAGCCGTATACGATTACGGTAAACAAACCGTCCGATCCGCTTCCTACGGTTTCCAACGATACGATACCGGATTATCCGACCTCGTTTGCCAAAGTGGCGCAAACTCCATGGCCGCAGCCTCAATTTACGGTCAGCGGGGCAGGCTTGAACGAAGCGGATTTTTCAATCAGCTATACCGATTTAAGCGGTA
This sequence comes from Paenibacillus sp. GYB003, assembly GCF_036577625.1. NCBI lineage: Bacteria > Bacillati > Bacillota > Bacilli > Caryophanales > Paenibacillaceae > Paenibacillus > Paenibacillus sp. GYB003. The sequence goes on from NZ_JARBDC010000055.1 coordinate 48,461, forward strand.
GACCGGCCGGTCAATCGGCGGCCTCCAGAGTGTCGAGCACCGCGTCCGACATTACGCTTGGCTTTGCCGGTCCGACCGTAACGGCAGACGGCATCTACAAGTATAAAATTTCTTACAAGAGCATACCGCTGGCGGAAAAAGAAATTGTAATCGACAGAAAAGATCCCGATTTGCCGACTGTCGTATTCGGCGGGCTGGTCGGAACGACCAAGACGGCATCGCCAACGACCCTTTATGTATCCGGCACGAATCTGGGAACGAACGTCAACGACATTCAAGACGCCAATCTTGTCAATTTGTCCAATCCGGCCGACATCATCCCGCTTAAAGTATTCGAAGCGCGGGATAACGCGCTGCTGCTGCAGCCGATTGCGAACAATTCGGATCCGACGAATCCCGTACTCGGCCAAACCAATTTAACGGCCGGTGCGACCTACAAGCTTGAATTCAAGAAGCAGCTCCGATACCCGGACGGAACCGCGGCCGGTATCTCGCCCGTTATATCGGCGGGCACCGTAACGAACGGCGTTTATGTATCTACGGCAACAAGCAGCGCGGCGATCAACTCGGTAACGATTCCGCAAGTTACGTTGGCGGAAGTCAGCACCGCGTCCGTATCGATTCAAGGACACGGCTTTACCGACTCGACGAAAATTTCCGCAATCGTAATGAACGAGGATGGCAGCAACCAGCGCAGCGCCAGAATCGCATCGGTTTCGCCGGACGGAACTACAGTGATGGCCGATTTCTCTACCATCGCCGGCATTGCCGCCGGGAATTACTTCCTGAGGATCGCTTACAACAATGTAGTTTTGGGGCAATACCCGTTTACGATTGCGGATCCGAGTCCGACCGGGTTCACGACGTCAGGTTCGACGATCAGCATGAACGGGAACAATTTCGGCCGCGATGTTTCCAAATTAAAGCTGAGATTCGTTTCCGACGATAACAGCTCTTATATTATCGAAGCGATGGCTACTCAAATTATTTCGGGCCGTACGGTGACGTTCAACAAACCGGCCGATTTGTCGCACGGCAGCTACACTGTCAATTTGCTCTATAACGATACGATCGTCGGAAACTCTTTCGTTTACAGCGTCAACGCGGCGGCGTCGCAGCTGAACGAAGTCGGCGAATGGTCTCAGCCCGGAAAGTATAAAGTATTTAACTTCTCCGCAGACCTGGATATTCCGTCGGATCGGACGCAGCTCGTACAATTCAAGTTTTACAATTCGATTTCCGACGATATCCCGGTAACGGCATTCACGTTCAATTACGTAAATCCCGATCTGCCTTATGTGGAAAGCGTCGACCATTTGTCCGAATCGATGGTCAACAACATTACGGAGCTTCCGAGAACGTTCCGCGTGCTTGCCAGCAGCAAGACCGAGAAGCTGAACGTTTATCTGGGCGATTTTACGAGCAATTCGGAGATTTACTTGACTTCCGTGTATGATGGATCCAGCGTTGAAACAAGCAACGGAACAACGTATCGCGTTTTCACCTTTACGCTTCCGGCCAATGTACTGAACGGACTAACTAAAATGACCGTTGTCCCGAGCTCCGACACCAATCACGAGGACAAAACAAAAACAGGCGAAAACTTCTCGGGGAAAAAGCAGTACGACCTGCTCATCTCCAATACGCCGTATTTGATCGTCAATAACATTTACAACGGAATGGTCGTCAAAACGCCGGGAACGCAAATTACATGCGATCGGGGAGGACCGACCGGAAGTTGCGTATCCGGGCGCGTCGTCAACGTGCCGAACGTCAGCACGGACGCGAACCAGCCGGATCGGGTCGAAGTAACCCTCAACGGCATCGCGAACAATTCCATGCTGATCGCCGAGGACAAAACCTTTACGCTGCTCGTATCCGATTTGCGCGAAGGGAAAAATACGCTCGTTTTTAAAATTTATATTAATTCGATTTTGGTCACGACCGCATCGTACGAAATATTTGTGTTCAGCACCGACGCCCCCGAATTTATTTCGGTGACTCCGGTCGAAACTTCGGACGCGAAAAAATTTATACCTGCAACGAAGCCGGATACGTATGCAACGAGCGAAACGTCCGTGGCGTTTTCCGGACAATTCGCCAATGCGTCCGAAATTAAGCTGACCGTCCGCACGAAAGACGCGAACGGCGTGCCGGTCGTCAAATACGATCGCCGTTACGGCGGCAATTTCGGAAACTTGGATCCGCAAAGCAACAACCCGAGTTATTTCAATTCCATCAGCTCGGGCCAGTTTAGAACGAATTCGATACCGCTTCTAGCGAGCGGCGATACGATATTCGAGTTTTCGATTGCAAACGCGTCCGGCATAACGGTCACGAAAGTGATTACGATCAATCGGGAGCCGCTGCCGTATATCATCAAATCGCCGAAGCTGGTCAAGAACGAGAAGAACGAGGATCAGGCGAACATTAACAGCAACTATGTCGAGATCGAGATCGAGGCCGAGAACGCCTCCTCCGTATTATTCGGCAAAGACGAAGCGATCGTTCGCGAAGTGACGGAAAACGGCGTAAAGAAAAATCATTTCTTCCACGAAGTGACCGGCCTGAAGGCCGGCAAAAATACGGTGAAATTTACGGTAGTCCGCGGCACGCAAAAAACAAACGGCTCGTTCATCCTGTACAATACGGATACCGCGATCGAGGGCGCGCAATACAAAGCTCCGCTTCAGTCCACAACGACCGTGTTTGACGGACAGTTATCGCTCAAGTTCCCGAAAGGGACCAACTTTATGCGAAACGAGCCGGGAGCCATCAACCAGTATTTGACTTCGGATCGTAAAATTTTATACGGCATTGCCAATCGTACGGACGGGCGGGTCGACAAAATCAAGCATCCGTCGGCATCCGACGGCCAAATCGGCAATCCGAATCCGGTTATCGACGGTGTCGGAAAGCTGATGCTGGCCGAAACGACGGGTCGTTTCCGTCCGGCGAGCAATTTGTTCTGGATCGATGCGGGAACGATCAAGAAAAACGAGACCGATATGATCAAAGCGCTGAGCGGCAGCGGTCGCCTGCCTTACGACAAAGAAGAGTTCTATTTGCGGACGAGGGAAGACATGGTCGTCCCGACCGAGCGCGGAACGCTTACTTTGAAGTACGACTCCAGCATCCGGGACGATGCATGGAAATATTTAAGCGTCTATCACTTCGATATTTACGAAGATTATACGGGCATCGTCCAAGGCAGATGGAGAAACCTCGGCGGCGTAGTCGATACGGGCAAAAATACGATTACCGTTCCGTTCGATACGTTCGGCTATTACCAGGTCGTATACATGGACAAGAGCTTCGACGACGTCACCGGGCACCCGTGGGCGCGTAACGATCTCGACATCCTGTACTCCAAAGGATATATGCTGAACAAAGAAAGCTCGAGCTTCGTGCCGAACGAATCGATCAAGCGCGGCGAGTTTGCGACGATGCTCGTCAAAATTTTCGATTTGCCGCTCAATTATACCGAAGTTCCGACGTTTACCGACGTACAGCGCGTCAATTTGCTGACAAGGTTGTATGACTATAAGTACATCGAAACGGCCGCCAAGGCCGGCATCGTTCGGGGAGCTGCAGGCGGACGGTTTATGCCGGACAACGATATAACGAGACAGGATGCGGCGATTATGATCGCCAGAGCCGCCGATCTGAAGCTTTCGTCCGACTCGAACATGGATAAAGTGTTGGCCGGTTTGCAAAAATCGTTTACCGATGCCGACAGCATCGACATTTACGCCAGAACGGCCGTCGAAGCCGTTACGAAGGCGGGATTGATCGAGGGCAAAGAAAACGTCCTGCTGCAAGGGCAAACGAAACCGACGGTTCGCTTCGACCCGCTCGAGACGTTTACCCGCGCCGAGGCGGCGGCAGTGGCCATCCGCGTTTTGAAAAACCAGAAAAAGATTCCAAAATAACGTTTCGACCGAAACAGCTGCCGGCCGCGTCCGGCAGCTGTTTTTTTTCAGAACGAACCGATCGGACATGGAAAATACTGCGTAATGACGAAAATGATAGATGCAGGTATACTGAGTTTGTGGCAAAACGATATACGGACTTGCTACACGAGGGTGTTGAGACCTCCTACAGAGTGCCGCCAACAGACATAGAAAACTTTTTTCGAAATGTCGCAACTTTTTTCGAAACAGTGCGTTTAATTAGGTGAATCCGCAAACGACGCATTCCAAGAACATAAGGAAACGAAGCCTGCAGTGGTACTTTTTCACAAATTATTCTTTACGCTGCGAAAGTACCATTGTATAATGTTAAAGTGGCTAGTTTTCTACTTCGACAGTTTACTAGTTTCTGTGACAAACGTTGCAGAGTCCAAATAGGAAGTGGCGCTCAAACTCTGGAAAGGAGGTGAATTGGCCGATGAGTAACAAGGGCCTGCCATCTAAATTACACACTCAAACATCGTATGATGATAATCGAGGAGGAGAAACAAAGGTTATGAAGAAAAGCTTGTCTGTACTCGTAGCAACAGCTATGGTGTCGTCCGTTTTCGCATCCGTTGCTTTCGCAGCTGACGCCAACCTGACGACCCAACAAAAATTGGACGCGCTGATCGCAGCCGGCATTTTCGATAAAGACGGAACTGGTAACGGATCCGAACTCGATGCTAACATGTCCCGCGAGCAATTGGCCAAAATCCTCGCGAAATTGAAAGACCTGAAAGAAGTATCCGGAACGAGCTATACGGACGTCGCTTCCGACCGTTGGTCCGCTGGATTCATTCAAGCGGTGACGAAAGCTACTCCGATGTTGATGGACGGCGTAGCCGACGGCGTATTCAATCCGGCCGGCGATGTTACTCTCGAGCAACTGGCTACCGTAGCTGTTCGCGCACTCGGCCTGCAACCTAACAACAGCGGTACCGTTAATGGTAACGTTTCGGATTGGGCTAAAGGCTATGTTGCAACGGCTATCGCTAACGGCCTCCTCGGCGAAAAAGCGGACTTCACGAAGCCTGCTATCCGCTCCGAGCTGGTAGAAGCTACTTATGCCGCTAAAGGCGTCCTCGACGAGCAAAACAAACCGGCTAAAGCTTCGATTAAATCCGCTAAAGCTGCCGGCGTACAAAAGGTTGAAGTTACGCTCGACCGCGATGTAGATACAACCAAGGCGACTTTCTCTTTGAAACGCGGAACACAGGACATTGCGCTTGACGCGTCTGCAACAAAGTGGTCCGACGACAAGAAAACAGCGACTTTGACATTGAAAGATGTTAAGCTTATCGAGGGTGAATACACAGTTACCCTTGGCGGCCTTGCTGCTGATGAAATCGGTACGGCAACTGGCACCTTTACGGCAGAGAAGGAAGTTGTTAAAAAACTTGAATTCTCTACAGCTAGCGATACGATTGCCAAACACAGCAAAGCTCGAGTTCAATTCAAAGCTGTTAACCAATATGGCGAAAATGCATCCTTGAACGCAGGCAATTTCACGGTTAACACGCCAGGCTTCTCTAGCTCTGTAACAAAAGATAACACCGGGACTTTTGTCGTAACCATCGATACAACGACCATGAGCGGCGGTACTCCGCAACCTGGATTGACTGTTGTGCCGGTATACATTTACGAGAACGATTCCCGTGTATCGATTCAACAAAACTTTAAACTGGGTTCGGAACCTTTCGTAACTAAGATGGAATTGGGCGAAGTAAAATATCCGTCCGGCAAGAAGAGCTTGTCCGCTATTGGTGACTTTGTTACCATTCCTGTAACATTATTCGATCAATATGGCAACCCGCTTGCTTACGATAGCACTAATAACTACAACCAAAACGTGTTCTCGACGCCATATACGCAAAGCCTGGGTACACCTGAATTTGGAGACTTTTCTAACACTGGTTTCGGTGAACTCAAAATTGCTCTTGTGAAGCGTGTCGAGAAGTCTGAGGACTACACGATCACGGCTCAAATCGGCGGAGCAAACGCTACGACCAAAATCAGCATTACATCTGCCAAGTTGGCGACGAAGATTCAATTTGGTACTCCGTCCTCTCAATTTGCAGAGGGAGATCTCAAGGACATTTATGTTCCGATCATCGCTTATGACGCAGACGGAAACCAACTGAGCGCAGACGACATCGTGGACAGCCAAAACTTGCCGCGAATCAATATTCAAGGTACGAATGTTAAGGATGCTAAGGGTGCAGACCTTTCCAGAGCTTCTATCGATACGACTGGAGACCACAAAGGTCAAATTCATATCTGGGAAGTTACCGGAAAAGCCGGAAGCTATGCATACTTGACCGCTTACCTGGATTCGACGACAGGAAACAATAGTTACATCACTTTGAATCAACCAATTACCAAGTCGCGTATTCCGGACAAATTCAAAGTCGTAACTGACAGCGCACCGAAGACCCTCGGCGGCAATTCGGATTTGAAGGTTGTCGTAGTTGATCAAAATGGCGATCAGCTTGATCAAATGACTGCTGAAAATTCGGTGAACTATCAAGTTTATGCTGAAGTTACTGGTAGCGGCGGCATGAAAGTAAGGGCAAAAACTGACGGAGTAACTGCTGTCGATTACGGCGTTGGTCAAAACTTTACGATTTCGGGCGCTAACATCAGAGACTTCAATCAAACGATGACGTTCTTGGGTGGCGGTGGTGCTGCTGGACAAAAAATCGATCTCAAATTGTCCTTGCAAAAACTTAATAATGAAGGCAAGTGGACTACGATTTCCAGCTTGACTAAATCGTATAGCTTTATCGACAAAGATAACGAAACTCTTTCCTATTCCGTAAGCAACCCGACCAACTTGTTTGCTGCTATCGATAGCTCCATCTTGTCGGCAGATCAAAAAAATCCGACGACTAGCGTGATGAAGAAGAAAATTGCTGTTACTGCAAAAGACTCGGCAGGAAACGTAGTTAAGCTTCCGGACGACCGTATCGTAAGTGTATCGTCCAGCGTATACAATGTAGTTCAGTGGGGTATGAGCGGAAGCACAGGATATATCCTTGGTAACAAACCAGGAACATCCAAGATTAACGTAGTTTACAAGGATATGAAGGGTGAGCTTCAAACAGCATCTTTTGACGCTGAAGTCAAAGCGGATGCTCCTGCTATCCAACGAGTAACCAACGATAGCATCGCAACGCCTACTGCTACTACTGCAAATGGCTATGTTAATGCTTATCAGTTCATGAACCTGAAATTGTTCGATCAATACGGTATTGAGTATGCAACTACCAATATCAACAATTATTCCAATGTAACAGGTGTATACTACGAGGTTGAAGGCAATAGTAAAGTAAGTGTGAATGGTAATACCGGGGCACTGACGTTCAGCAGTCCTTTGGTTGCCGGTGATACGTTTACGCTTAAAGCTTATGCCGCTGGTCAAGTGAAGTCGACTTTCGTACGTATTCGCTAATCTGCACGGTAGCAAATAAAAAGAAAGCCTTCGGGCTTTCTTTTTATTTTCACATAAACGTCACAAAACAATGCTAAACTACCTCCAAGAAATCTAAAGTTCGCTGAAACAAAATCTGTTTTCCAGCGTCTATTACTATAGAGATTCTCAGAGGAGGATGTTCATGGCAAAAAAATCGAAATTCAAGAAACTATCCGTTCAATCGGTTATGCTTTTTTCTTTGATGGCCGGCACCGTTCCATTACATACAGCATATGCCGACAGTTCGCAAAGCGCTTCCGCCGTTTCCGTATTTGATATTCCGTCGGTTGGTTCCGTATGGGTAAACGACAAAAGTTATTTTGAACTCAAGGATGCGAGATTATCCGTCGGGGCCGAAACGAATACGGTGACATTTACCGTTAAAATAGTCAATGGCGGATCGGGCGACCTCCAATTTATCGATTATTGGGTTCGGATGCAGTCGACGTCCGGGGCTAATTTTACAATCAATGTAATGCCGCAGGATAAAGATAAGAACGTTATTCCCGCAGGCGGAACGCAAGAAATCAAGTTTTATGCAAACGTGACTTCTTCGGTTCAGCTAAGTGATCTTCAATTCAAAATCATTAAGTGGGACTTTTCATCGGCCGATTATCAGAAAACGCTAGGTACTTTACAAATTCCAGCCGACTACAGTACAGTGGCTCCGGTTGGCTCAAAAGCCAACATCAAAATCGCAAAAACTTCGGTACAAAGCTATATTAAAAAGTCGACTATTAGCAGCAACGAAGAAAACTTTTTACCGACAATTACGCTTGAATTGCAAAATACGGATAGTCGCAGCTTAAAGCTTCCGACTATGAATTACATGATTCGTACTTCAGATGGTTTGCTTTATCCACTTACTGCAAATGGCATAACGAATACGACGACAATCGATCCGCTTATGACGAAAGAAATCAAACTGACGGGTAAACTGCCGCGTTCCATTTCGGATCAAAATTGGGAACTGGTAATAACGGAAAATACAACTACCGGCGAATCGACTTCAGTTAATACTGCCGTGGCGGAATTAAAGATTCCAAATGCAACGGAAGACCTCTCATCAACTGAGAAAGAACAGTCATTCTCGAACGAAGACGGAACTTACATAGCGAAATTGGAAACTATTCAAAGGGTCCCGTGGGAAAACGAAGATCTAATGTCTGCAACAGTTGCATTAAGTTCCAAAGAATCTAAAGCGTTGCCGATTCCGAATCTTATAGGCTACATTGAATTGGATGAATCCGTAAAGATCGATTTTAAAGTGATTCGATCTGACAATGTAATCGGACTTCAACCCGAAAGCGAAGTTCGTTTGCAATTGCTTGCGCGTATCCCTTACACGTACGAATATTCCAATATGAAAATCGTATTACAGGAAAAACCGGCATCTTCCGAAAGTGGCAGTGGAAACAACAATAGCGGAAGTACAAACAACACAGTGACGGATCTCGTAGCTTTCAAGGTAAATGCAGATGTGGATAGCATACCATTAGTTGCAGCTGGAGATCACTTTCAAATTGGAGGTATCGGACGTTCAGGGGACTATAAGATTCATTCCATTCATCAATTTTCAGGGAAAAGCTCTGACTTACTTGTTGCGCAAGTTGAATTAACCAATTTGGAGAAACGCTCAAACGATATTTCAAAATTAGTCGCTCAATTTAAGGCGTCCGACGGCAATGTTTATCCGGCTACGATTTCCGAAATTAAGAAAAAAATCAGTCCTTCCGGGAAAGCACTTTTGAACTTATATGCCACTTTGCCTAAAGTAAGATCGAATGAGATCACTCAATTGATTATTGGGGAAGGAATAACGGATGGAAAATATACAACGGGGGATGGAAAACCGGATGCTTATGTAAATGTTGTATCCTTTGCCCTTCCCGAAGAAAATAAAAATCCATCCGATTCGATTAAGAATATGGATTTCTTCCCTTATACTTTAAGCTTAAGTCGAGTAGGCACTTCGGTGAGCGATTCTACAGTTAAAATCAAATTCGATTATGAGCTGAATCGCGATGGACTATACGAAGTCAATACGGATGATTATAAAGTTATTGTGGAACTGAAGGATGTAAATGGGGATGCCACACTTGAATCAACATTTGATTTGGAAAAATCAGGGTCAGGCTCCACTGGTTCAAGCAGCAGTAGCAAAACATTGGTTTTAGGAAAGAACAAGATGGAAGTATCAATCACGGATGCAGATTTCCTTTACAAAGTTTCGACTTTGAAAAAGTATCAACTGAATATTTATCATCAGTTCCAAGGAAATAAAAAACTTGTTGCGACACAAACATTAGATTGGTTTGTTTACTCCGACTAATAAACCCCAAATCCTTTCGATCCTCTCCGGTCGAAAGGATTCTTTTTTGCCGATGTCGAAAGTAAACAGGTCAGGAGGCGAATGAATTTGAAGCAGAAGAGGAAACTGATACTTACCGGGTTGCTTGGGCTAGGGATCGTCGTAGGCGTCTATGCGGGACAAGCGGCAATCGTATCGAAAGCGGACGGAGCGCTCCAACCGGGTTCGGCGGACGATCCGATCGTAACGAAAAGTTATTTGGACGAGCAGTTGAAGAAATTAACGGGAGGAAGCTGGACGGGAACGTCCGGAACCGGAACGGGGCAATCGGGTGGCGGATCGGCCGGTTCCGGCGTGACCGAACAACAAGTCAAGGAATGGATGGCGGCCGAAGCTGAAAAAATAAAGCAAGAGCTGAAAGGGCAGATCCCCTCAACGGGAAATTCATCGTCACAGCCGCCGTCGATTCCGTCCACCGGAGCCGGCACGGCGTCACTGGAAGTGATTAAGCTGGAAGCCGGACAAATCTTATACGGAGGCATAGGCGCCGAAATCATCGTTCGGACCGGGAAAGCGATAGCGGTGAGCAACGACGACGGAATTCCGGACGTAACATCGGGGAAAGATGTACCTGTAGGCACCGCGATCGAAACGAATCATCTGCTCGTTATCCCGAGAGAAGGACGCGGCATTAAACCCGACCCGAAAAATAAAGACGAAATTTACGTCATGATTCGCGGCAGTTACATCTTGTTGAAAGAGGACGGTACGAAAGTATCTCCATAAATTTTCCCCAATTAACAATAATCCATACGGCTGAACGACGGCAAAACAGCCATACTAGAGGTACACCGCTGTTAAAGGAGGTGACCACAGATGGCAAGAAGCAATCGCAAAGTCGTCCCGGAATGCGAAAAGGCTCTGGATCAAATGAAATACGAGATTGCCGCGGAATTGGGTCTGCCGGTAGGCGCCAACAAAGCGCAGTTTGGCAATGTGGAATTCGCGACCGAGCTCGGCACCATTTCTTCGGCCTCCATTCAGGACAACTACTGGGGCCATATTGCAACCCGCGATACGGGGGCTGTCGGGGGCGCGATCACCAGCAGACTCGTTCAGAAAGCGGAACAAACGCTGCTCGGGCTGTAATCATTTTTGGGTTTATTCGTTTATTGACAGAGTCGGACAAATCCAGTAACATCAATATTTGAAGGTATTGCACAAGCAACCTTTTCCTATGGGAAAAGGTTCGTTTTTTGTATGTCGAAAATAAAATGCTATGATGCCGCAAGGGCGTTAAAGCACATAACGAATAGTGCAGGAGGTAGAATGCAATTATGGCACTGAACGGCCGCCGTTTGTTTACATCAGAATCCGTTACAGAAGGGCATCCTGACAAAATTTGCGATCAAATTTCCGATGCGGTGTTGGATGCGTTTTTGCAAAACGATCCGAACGCCCGCGTAGCTTGCGAAGTATCGGTTGCTACGGGACTTGTGCTTGTGATCGGTGAAATCAGCAGCTCCTCGGAATATGTCGATATTCCGTCGATCGTCCGCAGCACGATCAAAGAAATCGGTTATACCCGGGCCAAATTCGGTTTTGACGCCTCAACGTGCGCCGTATTGACCTCGCTTAACGAACAGTCGGCGGATATTGCCATGGGCGTCGACAAAGCCCTGGAAGCCAAAGAAGGGACGATGACGGACGAGCAAATCGAAGCTCTCGGCGCCGGAGACCAAGGTCTGATGTTCGGCTTCGCCGTTAACGAAACGCCGGAACTGATGCCGCTTCCGATCGCTCTGTCGCACCGTCTGGCTCGCCGCTTGTCCGAAGTGCGCAAAAACGGCACGCTGGCTTACTTGCGTCCGGACGGCAAAACGCAAGTTACGGTCGAGTACGAAGGGGACAAACCGGTTCGCGTCGATACGATTGTCGTATCCACCCAGCATGCGGAAGAAATTACGCTGGAGCAAATCCAGAAAGATATTCGCGAGCATGTCATTAAGCCGGTCGTACCGGCGGAATGGCTTGACGATCAAACGAAATATTTCATCAACCCGACCGGCCGCTTCGTCATCGGCGGTCCGCAAGGCGATGCCGGACTCACCGGCCGCAAAATTATAGTCGATACGTACGGCGGCTATGCCCGTCACGGCGGCGGCGCATTTTCCGGCAAAGACCCGACGAAGGTCGACCGTTCGGCCGCGTACGCCGCGCGTTATGTAGCGAAAAACATCGTAGCCGCAGGCTTGGCGGAAAAAGTCGAAATCCAGCTCGCATACGCGATCGGCGTAGCTCGTCCGGTTTCGGTCAACGTGGATACGTTCGGTACCGGCAAAGTAAGCGAGGAGAAGCTGGAGCAGCTTATTCGCAACAATTTCGACCTGCGCCCGGCCGGCATCATCAAGGAGCTCGATCTGCGCAAGCCGATTTACCGGCAAACGGCCGCATACGGACATTTCGGCCGTACCGATGTCGATTTGCCGTGGGAAAGAACCGATAAAGCGGAGCTGCTGAAACAGCAAGCTTTCGCCTAAGCTCAAAGGAAATTCGACGGACGCTTCCAAACCGCATTAAGCGGGAATGGGGGCGTCTTTTTTGATTTCTACTTTTCTTTCATTCCCTGCCAATTCCATCCCCCGAAAGCGGCATACCCGATTCGAAAACTATAAGGGTAATGCAAATTTCGACATTCCGGCATATTGCCTTTTGCCAAATCGATAAGAACTTATCGTCTTTGTGGTGCGATGCGCCTATCATGCGTTGCCCCAAGGGCCCATATCGTAAGCGGATTTGCCGGTTCATGGCGGAATTCGCACATTTGCTCCCGGTCTCGTAACTTTTTCGAACAAAATGGAGTCTATACATTTGTAAAAATTCAACGAAATCGATAGAGAGAGCGGGAGAGGAGATTTAACGTTGCAGCAGCAAAAGTCAAGAAAAGGAAACGCCGGGAAAAGACTGGCCGCCGCACTGCTCGCCGCCGCGATCGCGGTGCCTTCCTGGGTCGCAACGCAGCAGCCGGTTTATGCGGCGATCGCAGCCGATGCGCCGGTCGCAATGACAAGCCAAGAGCCGTTAACGTACGGCGCCGTCCTTAAAAAGTACGAATGGAGCTTCGAACGCAACAAAAAGCCGGTAACGGTCAAAGCGAACGTCGTCGAGGTCGATTTGAAAAATCCGTACGTCAAGCTCGATACGATCGCCGGTACGGGCGGGCAATTCACGAAAAAGCAAAGCGTGCGAAAGATGGCCAACGAAACCGGGGCCGTGGCCGCCATAAACGGCGATTTTTTCAATACGCAGGCGGAAGGGGTGCCCATGGGGCCGCAAGTCAGCGGCGGCAAGCTGCTGGCGACTCCTCCGTATTTGGTAGGCTGGTATTCGTTCGCGCTGACGAAGGAAAACAAGCCGGTCATCGACATGTTTACCTTTGAAGGGAAAATCGTAGCCAAAGACGGCGCGTCGTATCCGCTGGGAGGCATAAACAAGACGTACTACTGGTATGAAAACGACGGCGTCCACGCAGAAGGCGCGCATAGCATGATCGACGGCTTATATATGTACACGAACACATGGGGGCAAATCGACCGCTCGAACGACGGCGTAACGGTACCGACCGAAGTGCTCGTGCAAAACGGAGTCGTCAAGGAGATCAAACGTGCGGGCATCATTCAGACGGTTGCGCCAGCCGACGGATACATATTGCGGGCTTCGGGAAAAGCGGACGAATTTGTGGCGCAGCATTTGAAAGTGGGAGACCGGATCGTCGCCGATTACAAAGTGCTGGCGCAAAACGGGATTACGCAGTATGACACGGCCAATTTCAAAACGATGATCGGCGGTCATACGATATTGGTCGACCAGGGACAGCCGGCCGCTTTTTCTCACGAGGTGGGCGGGGTCAGCGGGTATTCCGCGGTTTCCCGCACGGCGATCGGTTATTCCCAGGACGAGCAGTACGCGTTCCTCATCACGGTCGATTCGGGTCTTACGCTGCCGGAGCTGCAGCAGTTCATGATCAAGATCGGCGTTTATAAAGGAATGAACCTCGACGGCGGCGGCTCGACCCAAATGGCGACAAGACCGCTCGGCGAATTCCAGACCGTTCTGACCAGCGCCGATATCGGCTACGAGCGTCCGGTCGTGAACGCCGTAGGCGTCTATTCCTTGTCGCCGAAAGGCCAAGTTCGCGATGTGCAAATTAGCGGGCCGACTACGCTGTTTATCGGACAAAAAGCGACCTATAGTCTGAAAGCGTACGACGATTTCTTCAATCCGGTGAAAGCCGACGAAATTCCGGCGGTCTGGTCGACATCGCAATCGGTCGGCGCGTTCCAAGGCAACGTGTTCACGGCTTCGGCCGCGGGAAAAACGACGCTGACCGTTACGTCCGGAAAAGCGACCAAGAGCGTGGACGTCGAAGTGGTCGGCGGCAAAGAGCTGGCCAGCCTGAAGCTGAACGCTTCTTCGACTTCGCTTATGGCGAACTCGGTATACACGCTCACGGCAACGGCAACGTCGAAGTCGGGAGCGACGGGCAATTTGCCGGTCGAGGCGCTGCAGCTGGAAATGATCGGATTTAAAGGCAAAGTGGAAGGAAACCGGCTGACGGTCGAGACCATCGACAAAGATGCGGCGGAAGGCCGGATCATCGCCCGCTACGACGGATTTTCGACGATGCTGACGCTGCCGGTCACGGACTCCAAAGTGGCGGAATCGTTCGATAAGTCGACCCCGGTGTCGTTCACGTCCACAAACGGAGTAACCGGTGCGGTCTATACGGTATCGGGCATCGACGGTATGCCGGTCGGTAACAAAGCGTTAATGCTGCAGTACGATTTTACGAAAGGAACGGGGACGACGGCCGCCTACGCCAAGTTTATGGACGTCTTGAAGGTCGAAGGCAAGCCGGAATCGTTCAGCGTCAAAGTGAAGGGCGACAGCAGCCGCAACTGGATTCGGGCGGAATTCGTCGATAGCGCCGGCAAAACGCAGCTGATCAGCTTGAGCGAATTCGCCAATTGGTCGGACTGGAAGACGCTGAGCGCCGATTTGACGAAATATAACTTCGCTTACCCGATTACGATGACAAGACTGTACGTGGCCAATCCGGAAAACGGCCATGACGAGCGCGAGCTGAAGGGGCAGATCGCATTCGACGATATCGCGTTTCAGTACAAAAAATCGACGCCGTCCGCCAAAAACAGCGTGAAGCTGACAATCGACCAAAAGTCGCTGACGGTCAACGGCAGCCCGCTCGTACTCGATCAAGCGCCGGTCATTTACAAGGGCAATACGCTCGTGCCGGTCCGTTTCGTTATCGAAGCGATGGGCGGACAATTGACGTGGGTCGACGGAGAGCGTAAAGTGATCCTTATAAAAGACAATCACCTGATCGAGCTGTGGCTGGACAAAACCGGGCTGATCGCCGACGGGGAAGCGATTGAGGCGGAAGTGCCTCCGCTGCTGATGACCGAGCGGACGATGGTGCCGCTGCGGATCATTTCCGAGCGGATGGGGTGGAAAGTAACCTGGGACGAGCAAACCCGATCCGTCACGTTGGAATAAATTAGGTCCAAATATCCCGGTCCAAACGGAGTCGAAATATGGTAGTATATGTTTTAGTACACGTTTGCCGGCATAGAACATAGGTAAAGGGGCACGGGTTTGCTTGCAATTCGACGCGATCGACAAAGTGATCAAAAACGCGATTGGAGTCATGGAATCGAGCAAATATCAAATATTTGAGATTTGCGAAAGTGCCCGCGGCGAATGGGAGGCGCTCAGCAGGGAACTGCACCAGGTGAAAGAAGAAGTCTCCCGGACGATCGATCAGGTCGATAAGCTCGAAGTGGAATATAAACGGTCGAGAATCCGGCTTACGGAAGTAAGCCGGGATTTTCACCGTTTCAAGGAAGAGGACATACGGGTCGCTTACGAGGCGGCTACGCAAATGCAGCTTCAGCTCATCATGGCCAGGGAAAAGGAGCATCACCTGAGGGCGCGAAGAGACGAGCTGCAGAAGCGGATCCGCGGCGTCGAGAAGACGGTCGAGCGAGCCGAGGCGCTGGTCGGCCAAATGAATGTCGTACATAAATATTTGTCCGGAGATTTGAACCAGGTTACCCGCATACTCGAAACGGCGAAAAATCGTCAGCTGATCGGCTTGAAAATCATTTTGGCGCAAGAAGAGGAACGCAAGCGGATCGCCCGGGAAATTCACGACGGTCCCGCCCAGGCGATGGCCAATATGGTGCTTCGCTCCGAAATCGCCGAGCGGATGATCGATCGGAAGGAATATACGAATCTGAAAGAGGAGCTTTCCGATTTGAAAGCCGCGGTTCGTTCCGGTCTCGAGGAAGTCCGCAAAATCATATTCAATTTGCGTCCGATGGCGCTGGACGATCTCGGATTAATGCCGACGCTGCGCAAATATGTGCAAGACTTCGAGGACCGCACGAAAATCCATATCCGCTTCGAAGTGAGCGGGGTGGAGGCCAGGCTTCCTTCCGCCATGGAGGTGGCGGTGTTCCGATTGGTCCAGGAGGCGCTCGCCAACGTTCTGAAGCATTCGCGGGCGACCCATGCGGGCATCGAAATTACATATCAGCGACATATGGTCAAAATAGTGGCGAAAGATAACGGTATCGGCTTTTCGTTGGACAAGTTGGAAGCCATGATAGCACGGGGCAACTCGCATTTCGGCATCATGGGGATGCGGGAGCGGGTCGAGCTGTTGGGGGGGCGAATGGATATCGAGTCGGAGCCTAATGCAGGCACCAAGCTCACCATGATCATTCCGATCAGTCTGGATCAAAGAGAGGAGTAAACTAATGGATTCGAAGGGCAATGTACAAATCGTAATCGCTGACGATCATCAGCTTCTGCGGGAAGGCGTCAAGCGGATCCTGAACATGGAGAAGGACTTTGAGGTCGTCGGCGAATGCGGCGACGGGATACAGGTCGTCGAGCTGTGCAATACGCTTCGTCCGGACGTCGTGCTAATGGATATCAACATGCCGGTCGAGAACGGAGTCGTCGCGACGGAGCGGCTGAAAGACTTTTTCCCGGAAATCAAAGTCATCATATTGTCGATCCATGACGACGAAACGTACGTATTCGAAACGCTTCGCAAAGGAGCCTCCGGCTACCTGCTCAAAGACATGGAAGCCGAATCGCTCATCAACGCCATTCGCTCCGTCGTCGCGGGCCATGCGTACATTCACCCGAAGGTAACGGGCAAGCTGATCAATCAGCTGCGGAGAATGACCTACCTCGATCCGAACGGGATCGGCGGCGGCGACCAAAGCGCCAGGGAAGCGGGAGTCAAGTACATCCATCAGCCGAACAGCCCGCTTACGCGCCGCGAGGCGGAAGTGCTGCGTCTGCTTGCGGAAGGCAAGAGCAACAAGTCGATCGGCGAAATATTGTTCATCAGCGAGAAGACGGTCAAAAACCATGTCAGCAGCATTCTTCAAAAAATGGAGGTCGAGGACCGCACCCAAGCGGTCATCATCGCCATCAAAAACGGCTGGGTGACGTTGTAAACCGGGCCGCCCGCGCAGGAACCATGGACATCATAGCGGCATATAATAGCGGTAAGGGAGGGTGCCGCTATGATAATCGGGTTGCTGTCGATATTCGGAGCGTATGGGCTTGCGATCGCCTTGGTCCATTTCGGGTGGTACCGATTGCGGCGGAGCCGGCTTGGACCGATTCATTACGTGCTCATTACGAAAAACAACGCGATGCATATCGAATGGTATTTGCGCTCGCTATTGTTCGTATCGCGGTTGAAAGCGAGAGAAGTCCGGATCGTCATCCTGGACGAAAGCTCCGAGGACGAGACTCTCGCGATCGTGGAGCGTCTCGCCGCGGACCGGCCGGAAACGATCGAAGCCGTCGCATGGAACGAAGCGGGGCAGTTGGACGAGATCATGACGCGTTACGACGACGAGGAAGTTGTCCTCGTTCGGCTGGCGAACGAGAAAGAATTGATCCAAATACCGTTATTTCAATAATATAAACCGCTTACAGGGCGGATTATGGGGGGGACCCCGAGTGAAAGTCCGAATATACGCCGCAGACGTCCGCGGAAAAGCGGAGTGGCGGTTTACGCTCCAATTCGATATCGATTGCGCATACTGGTTCGAACAGTACGGCGGGAAAGCATCCCTCCACCTGTTGGAACCAGTTTTGTCTTTAGCGGAAGCTTTGACGTTGTTGCGTCTGCTGCATCGTCAAACGGGAACTGCCGATCCGAGCGCGCTCCGGGCGGCCTGGGCGTCGCTGTGCAAGGAAATCGGCCATTGGATCGGGGAGCCGCAGCTTCGAACGATAACGTTCGAGCATTACGCCGCCCATCGGAAAGCGGACCCGCTTGACGCGCGGGAGCTTTACGACATGGAAGCGCTGCTCGCCGGCCGTTGTTTCTCGAAGGACGAGCTGCTTCGGTTTTTGGAGCACCACGGCTTGGAGAAGGCAAGGGAGGCGTGGACGAGCTATATCCAGGCCGCCTCGCTGCGGGGCCGCGTTCGGCTGACGGGCGGCGTGCAAAGCGAGCGGAAGCGCCGCTTCGTTTGGCTTCGGCCGGAGCGACGCTATCGCTGCAGCCGGTGCGGCACCGGCTCGGAGCGGATGTTTCGCGCGGAATGCCGGGATTGCTCGGGCGAATGCGTCTATTGCGAGGAATGTTTGACGATGGGCAAAATGCGGTCGTGCTCGCTGCTCGTTCACGGAATCGCCGAGGGAATCGCGGAAGACGCGAACGCGCCTGCCCTCGGTCCCAATGCGGGAGCCGTCGACGGCATCGACGGTTTTATCGGCAAATGGGGACTAAGCCCGGCTCAAACGGAAGCGGCCCGCAGCGGACTGTCGTATTTAGCGGCGTCGCGGTCGCGTTCCGGAACGCCGGGGCGGTTTCTCATATGGGCGGTGACGGGGGCCGGGAAAACCGAAATGATTTTCCCGTTCATCGATTCCGAGCTGCATCGCGGTCGCAAGGTGCTGATCGCCACGCCGCGCCGGGACGTCGTGCTGGAGCTGCAGCCGAGATTGAAGCGGGCGTTTCCCGAACGTACGATCGTCACGCTGTACGGCGGCAGCGAGGAGCGCTGGGAGCTCGGCGATATTACGCTTTCGACGACGCACCAGCTGCTGCGCTTTTACCGCAGCTTCGATCTGGTCATTATCGATGAAATCGACGCCTACCCGTACCACAACAATCCGATGCTGCAATATGCGGCGGAGCGGGTATGCCGGCGATCCGGCGCATACATGCTGCTGTCGGCCACTCCTCCGGCGGAGCTCGTTCGGGAAGCTTCACGCGGGCGGCTGGCGCACGTGAAGGTGCCGGTGCGGTTTCATCGGCATCCGCTGCCCGTTCCGCGGAGGGTGCAGGCGAACGAAATCGCGAAATGGAAAGGCGACGTACCGGCGAACGTAAAGTCGGCCCTGCGCCGTTCGATCGACCGGGGAGCGCAGCTGTTCGTGTTCGTGCCGCGAATTCGCGACGTCGCATCGGTCGAGCAGGCGCTGCGCCGATCGTTTTCCGCTTATGCCATCGACGGGACGTCGTCGCACGATCCGGACAGGTCGGACAAAGTAACCCGATTCAGGCAAGGGGACATTCGCATTTTGGTTACGACGACGATTTTGGAGCGGGGGGTGACCGTCCCGAAAACCGACGTTTTCATTGTACAGGCCGATTCGTCCACGTTCGACAGCGCCGCCTTGATCCAGATGGCGGGAAGGGCCGGACGGTCCAAGGACGACCCGAACGGAAACGTATATTTCGTTTCGGCGGCGCATACGAATTCCCAAGCCCGGGCCATCCGGCAAATTCGCGAGATGAACCGGCTGGCGGGGCGGAAAGGGTTTTTGGTCGCGGACCGATAACGCAAAAATCATTTCATTCCGAATTCCGGGATCAAGGGAGGGTTCTCGATGCAATCGTTGTGGGGGAAGCTCGTTCGAGCGGGCGAATCGCTGCTCGGATCGCCTTCGCTTGCTTGTGCGTATTGCGGCGGTTCGGCGAAGCGTTTCGCCGCGAAGTCGCTGCCGTTATGCGGACGCTGCGCAAATCACATTCCATGGATCGATACGGTAGCGTGTGTCCACTGCGGCAGAGCGGATCCGTGTCCGGATTGCGTCAGGCGGCCTCGGCCGCTCCTGACTTTCAGCCGCAGCGCGGTTCGGTACGACGAGAGGATGAAGGATTGGCTGGCCGCCTACAAATACCGGGGGAACGAACGGCTGCGCGATTTATTCGCCGCGATGCTGCATTCCGCGTATCGGCGTCACGAAAAGCTTTATACCGGGGCCGGCGCCGTCCACTGTCTGACGTACGTTCCGGTCAGCGGCGAACGAATGGAGGAGCGCGGGTTCAATCAGGCGGCCCAGCTGGCCAAAGGACTCGGCGAAAAAACGGGCATACCCGTCGTCCCGCTGCTCCGGCGCAGCCGGGATACGGCGAAGCAAAGCTACAAATCGCGGTCGGAGCGGCTCGGCGATTTGGCGGGCGCTTTTGTCGCGGAGGAGAGCGGCGTAAATCGGATATTAAAAAATGCGTCCCGCCGGCCGATAAACATAGTAATCATCGATGATGTTTATACGACCGGAAGTACGCTGCACCACTGCGCGGAGACGATCCGCGAGCGGGCGGAGGCGAACGTGTACGGGCTTACTTGGGCAAGGTGATCGGGCGGCCCGTGCGGAATGTTTTTTAGAATAGGGCGAGAGGGTGTTGTCCCTTGAATTTATCCAATTGTCCGCAATGCGGCAAAGTATACGTCAAGAACAGCTACAATTTGTGTGCGGACTGCTTGCGCGAAATCGAGGATCAGTACCGGACGTGCGCCGACTATTTGCGCAAAAACCGGAGCTGCACCCTTCACGAGCTGAGCGATGCGACCGGTGTAAGCGTGCGGATGATCACCCGTTTCATTCGGGAAGGGCGGATCGCCGCCAAGGACGCGCCCAATGTCCTGACGCCTTGCGATTCGTGCGGGGAGCCGATCAAGGAAGGATCGCTGTGCGACGATTGCCGGAGCAAGCTATCGAAAGACGTCCAGCATTTGCACGAGGACGCGAAACGAAAAAGAGAGCGGCTGGGCTCGGGCGAATTCGGCAGCACGTATATGAAAAACCGCGACAAATTCGATAAGCGGTAATTTGTTCCCCTCTATTCATAAACGGACGGCATTGTCCGATATATGATCTATCAAGCACACTCGAAGCCGTATGCAAGCGAAAGAGCAGGTGGGTATGAATGAAAATAAACGGGATAAATCGCGTCGGCGCCGCGAATCCTTACGCCAGACAAGATGCGAAGTTTGCCGAGCTGAAGGGCAAGCGGGAAAAGCAAAAGGATGAAGTGCAGATTTCGGCGGAGGCCCAGGAGCTTTTGGTCGCCAAAGGGACGGACGCCGAGCTGCGCAGCAAGAAGCTCCAGGAGCTGCAGCAATCGGTCCGGTCCGGCACATATCATGTGGATGCCGGGAAGATCGCGGAGAAGCTGTGGCCGTATTTGAAATAATCGTCGGGAGCGGTGAAGGACGAAGATGGAGACGATACTGCGCACATTGGACCGGCAACTCGAAGTTCACCGGCTCCTGCTCGAGCTGAGCGAGCAGAAACGGCAAGTGATCGTTGCGGGCGACGTGGAACGGCTGATGCAAATCACCCAAAAGGAAGGGAAGCTGGTCCGGCTGGCGGAGCAGCTCGAGACGGAGCGCGCGGAAGCGGTGCAAGCCTATATGCGCTCGCGAAATATGTACGTGACGTCGGCGATTACGATCCAGACGCTGAGCAAGATCGCGGTGCGGCTCGAGGAAAAGCAGGCGCTCGCCGAACGGCGCGAGGAGCTGCTCGGATTGATCGGCAAGCTGAAGCAGGCGAACGATTTGAACCGCCAGCTCATTCAGCAGTCGCTCGCTTTCATCACTTATTCGCTGGATATCCTCCTCGATCCAAGCGATCAGGAAGCCGTGTATCATCATCCGCTGCAAGAGCAGCCTGCCTATCAAGCGAATAGCCTATTTGATCGCAAAGCATAGAAACAACCGGAACGGACTAGCGATGTAAAGGGGAACGGCAATGAGATCCACATTCGGCGGCATCGAAATATCGAAAAGAAGCTTATTCTCCCATCAAGCGGCACTTACGACGACCGGCCATAACGTGGCGAACGTCAATACGAGGGGCTATTCCCGGCAGGTGGTCGACCTTGTTGCGGCGAAGCCGATGGAAGCGGTCGGCATGATGCGCTCCAACATTCCGGGCCAGTCCGGTCAAGGGGTCGAGTTCGACTCGATAACGAGAGTGCGGGAACAATTTTTGGACAAGCAGTACTATAATGAGAACAAAAGTCTCGGGCAATGGTCGGTGAGAAGGGACACGCTCGAGAAGTTGGAGGCTATTATCAATGAACCTTCCGATACGGGCATCCGGCAAGTCATCGATAATTTTTTCAATTCGTGGCAGGAACTGAGCAAACAACCGGACAATTTGGAAACTAGAGCCGTCGTCAAGGAAAGCGCGCTTGCGCTGGCCGACGCGTTCAATCATACAGCCAGGCAGTTGAAAGATTTATCCTCCGACCTGACGGACAATATTAACGTCAAAACGACAGAAGTGAATTCTTTGCTTCAGCAAATCCGCAATCTGAACAGCGAAATTTTTCGGATCGAAGGTCTCGGTAACGATGCGAACGACCTGCGGGACCAACGGGACGTTCTTGTCGACGATTTGTCCAAAGTGATCAATATTACGGTCCAAGAAGAGGATGCCGGGTATACGATTAGGATGGGGAACGTCGAATTGCTGCGAGGGGATACGGCCGCTCCTTTTACGCTCGATCTCGTAAACGCCAACTTTATTAGCGATGGGACCGGACAGTTGAACAACGGCGAATTGTTCGGCCTGAAGTATGCCAGAGACAAACTGGTAACGGAGTATCAAGCTCAGCTTGACGCGCTGCTGACGACGATTGTCACGAATGTCAATACGGCGCATAAGCAAGGCTATACGCTGAAACATCCTGTGGAAACGGGCGGAGATATTTTCGTCTATCAGGCGGCTACGACCAATCCGCCCCTCAGCTTCTCGGAACGGGTTCGCGTCAGCCAGAACATAACGGACAACGTAGAGAATATCGCGGCTTCCGGTCGGACTTACGTCGATGAGAACGGGGTGATCCGGGTTGTAAAGGGCAACAACGAGAACGCCCTCCGCATGGCGGATATCCGCAATCAGAAATATTCGTTCAATACGGCGGGAATCGGAAAAATCATTTTAAACGGCGGTACGTTCGACGAGTTTTTGAGAGCCGTCGTCGGGGAAATCGGGGTACAAACCCAGGAAGCGACCCGCCAAGCGACGAATCAGCAAGTCTTGGTCGATCAGGTCGAATCCAGGCGCCAGTCGGTCAGCGGGGTGTCGATGGACGAAGAGATGGCCAACATGATCAAGTTTCAGCATGCCTACAATGCTGCCGCTCGTGCATTGACCGTATACGACGAATTGCTGGATAAAGTGATTAATGGCATGGGCGTTGTCGGCAGATAACGTTTCGGGCGATAATGAGGAGGCGGATCAATGGCCAATCGGGTAACGCAAGGCATGATGAACATCCAGTTGCTCCGCAATTTGAACAATAACATGGTTCGGCTGGAACGGCTGCAAGATCAGATGTCCACGGGGAGAAGAATCAACAAACCCTCTGACGATCCGGTCGGGATCAGCTTTTCGATGCGGTATCGGTCGGAGCTTTCCGTCAATAGCCAATATCAACGCAATGTAGACTCCGCTACCTCGTGGCTTTCGTATACCGACAAAATGATGGATCAAGCCGGTCAAGTGCTGCAACGGGCGCGCGAGCTGGCGGTTCAGGGGGCGAACGGAACGAATTCCGAACAATCGCTGAAGTCGATGAAAAGCGAGATGGAGCAGTTGTACGAGCAGATGGTGAGCATAGGGAACAGCAAATTTAACGGAAAATACGTGTTTAACGGAGAGAGGACCGAGCAAATTCCGTTCCCGGATTCCAAGGACGCCATGAATGCCGTAACGGACCCCGGAGAAATCAAATTCGAGATCGGGCTTGGAGTGCGTATGGCCGTAAACAAAACGGCCGATCAAGTGTTCGGAAAGCCCGGTGAAAGCGACAACGTGTTTCAGGTGCTGCAGGATCTGGTGAATTCGCTTGAATCGCAAGACCAGACCGCTATCGGTAAAGGGATCGAAGGAATCGATTTGCGCATGAACAAGTTTCTGGAGCAGCGGGCGGACATCGGAGCCAAGACGAACCGGATCGAGCTCGCGGAGGACCGGTTAAAAGACGTCGATTTGAATTTGCAGAGCTTGCAGTCCAAAACCGAGGATGCCGATTTGGCCAAAGTCATAACAAGCCTGAAAATGGACGAAAACGTCTATCAAGCTTCTCTATCCGCTGGTGCGAAGCTGATTCGGCCGAGCTTGTTGGACTTCCTGCGTTGACGAAGGAGGCGTGCCAACCGTGTCTTCCGTTTCGATGATACAAATCCGGCAAGTTCCCGCCAAGTTATCCATCGACGCCGATCTGGGCAAGCAGGACATTCGTCAGCCGCGGGCGACATTTGAGTTGGAAGCCGATCCTCCCAAAGTGGAGATCCGACAGCACCGAGGAGAGCTCGAGATCGATCAAGGCAAGGCATGGGACGCACTCGGCATGGGCAACATTCTCGAATCGATGCGACGGATCGCTTCCCAGGCGCACAATGTCGCGCTTCAGGGGATTGCCCGTATCGTGGAAAACGGCAATCGGCTGGCGCAAATCCATTTGGATACGAATCCGATCGCGGAAAACGCCGAGCAACTCAAATTCGAGCACTTTGAGTTCGACTATTATGGCCCGGCTTCCTACGACAACGTCGATATCACTTATACGGCCCGCAAGCCGGACATTCTGCCTATCGAGGGCAAGGTGCGACTGAACACGCATCCGAATAAACCGGAAATCGACTACGCTAGGGGAAAGCTGGACATTTATATGGTACAATATCCGAAGGTAGAGATTACCCCACCTCGAATCGATTTGAAACTGTAGCTATGGATACATCGGATCTATAGCTTTTTTACTGTTCGCAGGGGTAATCTTGGGGACAAGTCAGCTGCTTTCGGCTTTACGGAGACTAACTTAGGCGGTGAAAACGATGATCGTACAATCTGCGATGTACGGGGAGCTTGAAATAAAGGAAGACGAGGTTGTTACATTGACCCAGGGAATACCCGGGTTCGAAGCTTTTACCCGATATGCGGTCATTCACCTTGACGACGAGGGTCCGTTTCGGGTGTTTCAATCGCTGGAAGATACCGACATTTCGTTTATTCTGGTGTATCCGTATTATTTTTTCGCCGATTATGACATTGAACTGACGGATGCGGTACAAGAGGAGCTTTCGATCGAAAAGCCGGACGATGCGGAAGTATGGTGCATTGTTACCGTTCAAGAGCATATTCATGATGCCACGATCAACCTGATGGCGCCGCTGATTGTGAATCGGCACAACCGGATAGGTAAGCAAGTCATTTTACACGAAAGCGGCTATAGCGTCCGGCAACGGCTGCTCCCGGAACAAGCGGCCCTTTCCGAGACGGAGGGATGACGCATGCTCGTTTTGACGCGTAAAAAGGGCGAATCGATCATGATCGGCGACCAGATCGAATTGATCGTCCTGGGCACCGAAGGAGATACGGTCAAACTCGGTATTAAAGCACCTAGGCATGTCGATATTTTCCGTAAAGAGGTTTACGACACGATTCGCGATTCCAATCGACAAGCGTTGCGGAAAGTAGCGCTGCAAGAATTAAACATGCTGACGAAAAGCGAAGAAAACTAGGGTTCTATAGAGGGTATAGGGCGTCAACTGGCTGTTTTGTCGTTCTTTTAGTCGTAATTCGTCGTATTTGGCCGATTTGCCTGCTACAGATAGGATGCCGTTTGTTCGATAAACATAGTAGCGGCTGAACAGATGGGGCGGCCGACCCAATCGCTCAGTCGAAACTTGCTATCCACATGGACGTGGATCAACGAACCTTCAAGGAGGAAGAACGAAATGAGAATTAATCACAATATCGCGGCTTTGAACACGCACCGCCAATTGACGGGCAACACGATTGGTGCTGGAAAATCCCTTGAAAAACTATCTTCCGGTTTCCGTATTAACCGCGCAGGCGACGATGCTGCAGGTCTTGCAATTTCCGAAAAAATGCGGGCGCAAATTCGCGGCCTTGAACAGGCTCAACGTAATGCTCAAGACGGTATTTCGATGATTCAAACGGCTGAGGGCGCATTGACGGAAGCACATTCCATCCTGCAGCGTATGCGGGAACTTGCGAACCAAGCCGCTAACGACACGAACGTTGATGTCGATCGTTCGGAAATCCAAAAAGAAATCAATCAGCTTTCTTCTGAATTGAACCGTATCGGAAACACGACCGAGTTCAACACGCAGAAACTTTTGAATGGTAGCGGTGAGGAAATTTCCTCTATCCTCAAAACGATCAATCGCGGCGGTGCGGTAGGTGATACAGCGGCATTTGCTGAGGTTATCGGCAGTACCGCTGAGGTAAAAGGGGTTAACACCCTTACTGTTACAGGTCTTGCGGCTGGTGCTGTAGTTCAGATCGGGGATCAATCCTTCACCGCTGTAGCTGGCCCCGCTGATGCTTCTCTTGGACAATTCTCTATCGATACCGACGATAACGCGACGGCGGCAAGCTTGGCGGCTGCAATCAATGCCAACAAATCGTTGAACGGACGATTTGAAAACGCAACGGTTGCGACTAACGTTATCACCTTGACGGAAAGAACGGGTGAAGCGGCAGGTTCTGCTTTGACAGCGGCAGTTGTAGGTACCGGTACGGTTACTGCGGCTGAAACGACTGCAAGTGTTAAAGAAGTTCAAGGTAAGTATACGTTCAACTTGGATAAAGCCTTTGAGGTTGCAGGTCAAACTCTTACGATTAATGGCGTTGCATTGACTGCTGTTTCCGCTAATGCGTCTGCCGATCAGTTTGAAATTAGCTCTGATCGCGAAAAACAAGCTCTGGCGATTGCAAAAGCAATCAATGCTAACACTGATGCAGGCCTCGGTAAAAGATTCGAAGCTACTGTTAAAGGTACAACCATCACTTTGACTGAGCGTGTTGGGGCTGCAACTGGTACAGATATAGCGGCGGGTGATATTGTCGATAGTGCTCCAGCCGCAAGTGCAGGTCAATATACGTCTGAGTTCTCTACCCTTGTCGCCGCAGGCGGTAAGTTTACAATCGACGGAGTCGATATTCGTGTAACTGCTGACCCTAGCGATGCAGGTCTTAGCGATGGAACCGCTGTACTGGCAGGAAGCAGCTTGAAACAACAAGCCGACAATCTGGCGGCCGCTATTAACGCCAATGGACTTCTGAACAGCAAATATACAGCATCGACTACTGGCGATAAATTGACATTGACCCAAAAATCAGGGAAAGAATCGCTTGATGCGCCAGAAGTTTCTGCTAATAGAAGCTACAAAACAACTTTTGAAGCCTCTTTCCAAATCGGCGCAAACTCTGGTCAATCGATGACAATTGAAATTGAAGATATGAGAGCGGCGGCACTGAATGTAACTGGTGAAAAAGCCGGAGAAACCGTTACTGCCAAGAACGGTAAAACTGCATCTTTCGTACAAACAGCAAATGTCACTAACGGCTCGACCAAAACAAATGTCGAATATGCACTCGATGTATCTACCCACGAGAAAGCATCTGCCGCAGTCAGCGTAATCAACGATGCAATCGAAAAAATCTCGACACAACGTTCTCAACTCGGTGCGTTCCAAAACCGTTTGGAGCATACGATCAACAACTTGGGAACGTCCGCAGAGAACCTGACCGCCGCTGAATCCCGTATCCGCGACGTGGATATGGCGAAAGAAATGATGGATTTCACGAAGAACAACATTCTTTCCCAAGCGGCTCAAGCGATGCTGGCTCAAGCGAACCAACAGCCTCAAGGCGTGCTGCAATTGCTTCGATAATTTTCAAAAGCAAAAAACGGTTGTCTCGTTATCCGAGGCAGCCGTTTTTTAATCGTATCAATTCCGTGAAAAATCTAATGATTTCGATAGTAGGAACCGATATATGGAGTAAAGATGATTACCGGGAGGGAGAGTCATGAGCGGCGACTTCGCAACGGTTCATCCGGTCGGCAGCGGCGCTTCCGTGGAACGAGTTGCTCCGATAAGAGAAAATCAAGCGTCCGCAAACTTGCTCCAACACGTCAGCACCTCCAAACAAATGAAACAGCTAGAGCTGACCGGCGAAAGTTTCTCGATCGGCGAAGAGCAAATGATTCGCGTGATCGAACGGGCCAACAAAGCGCTGCAAGGGGCAACGACATCTTTCGAATTTTCGATCCACGAGAAAACGAAACAAATCATGGTCAAGGTTTTGGATAGGGACAGCGGCGAAGTTATTCGCGAAATTCCTCCGGAAAAAACACTCGACATGGTGGCGCGGATGTGGGAAATGGCCGGCATTTTGGTGGACGAGCGCAGATAAGAGATTAAACCGGGGAGAAAGGCGGTACAAATGGACGTATCGAGATTGAGACTGAACGGATTTTCTTCGGGTATGGATATAGACGAAATGGTCAAAAAGCTGATGAGCGCGAGCCGCATCCCGTTGGACAAATTAAAGCAGCAAAAGCAGATTATGGAATGGCAGCGAGAAGATTACCGCGAGATGAACAAGTTGATTTTGGACCTGAGGAACTCTGCCATGAATATGAAGCTTCAAAATTCGTATGGGGCCAAACGTGCTTCCTACGCGGGCGACGCATTTACGGTGACGGCATCGAGCGACGCGACGGAAGGGATTTATTCGTTCAAGGTGAACAATTTGGCGAAGGCCGCTACCGTAACTTCAGGGGATGTCGTTGCGGGAGCGGGCGATGCGAACAAGAAACTGTCCGAACTGGGGCTTTCGGCCAACTCCACGCTGACGATATCCGGAGCGAAAGGAACGGCAACCATCGTCGTAAAGCCGGACGATACGCTTGATTTGTTGATGAGGACGGTTAACGCAAAGTCGGCGACGACCGGGGTAAAGCTGAGCTATGACGCAACGTTGGACCGGTTGTTTTTTACGACGACGGCAACGGGGGCCAGTTCGTCTTTCAATATCAAGTCGTCCGACCCGGGATTGTTGGACTCGGTCTTGAAATGCACTTCCTCCGCAGGAACGGTTACGGCGAATCGAATAACAGGAACTCAGGCGTTTACGGCGATTACGGACAAAATCGACAACACATTAACGACGGAACAGACGTTGCGCCTGACGTACGATGGCACCAACTATGATTATAAGATCAACAAAGATATGTCCCTTGAACAGCTAATTACGACGATAAACGGCTCGGAAGCGGGAAAAGCCGGGATTTCCGCGTATTTGGACGACAACAAAAAGCTCGCTTTTATATTGCCGGACAAAACGAAGACGTTCTCGTTTTCGGACGAAACGTCCGATTCGTCGGATATCGTCGCCAAGCTGGGCTTGTCCGCTCCGGATGCGGCCGATGTCGTCTACGAAGAGCTTAGCGCAGTTGGTACGGATGCGAATGTTACGTTCAACAATGTAACTGGGTCTTTTTCGAGCAATACGTTTACCATAAACGGAATGACATTTACGTTGAAAGAAGCGACCGGAACGACGGAAGACATAACAGTTACCAATGATACGGACGGAGTATTCGAGTCGATTAAAGGATTTATGGACAAATATAACGACAGTATCGATAAAATCAATAAAAAGTTAACCGAGGAACGTTACCGCGATTATACTCCGCTCACGGACGAACAGAAAGAAGCTATGAGCGACAAAGATATTGAGCGCTGGGAAGAGCGCGCCAAGAGCGGCTTGATTCGACGGGATCAAACGCTCGAAGGCGCCCTGAATCAGCTACGGACGGCTTTTTCTTCGGTCGTAACCGGATTGTCTTCCGGGGACATATCGCAGCT
Source organism: Paenibacillus sp. GYB003 (assembly GCF_036577625.1). Taxonomy (NCBI): domain Bacteria; kingdom Bacillati; phylum Bacillota; class Bacilli; order Caryophanales; family Paenibacillaceae; genus Paenibacillus; species Paenibacillus sp. GYB003. The sequence continues at coordinate 78,242 of NZ_JARBDC010000055.1, forward strand.
ATCCCAAATCGGAATTTCGACGCTGGACTATTCGGAGCGCGGCAAGCTGCATATCGACGAGGCGAAATTGAAAAAAGCGCTGGCCGATAATCCCGATCAAGTGATGAAGCTGTTTACGGCGGACGACAACAATAAAGATTCGAGAAGCGGCGACGGGGTCGCGAATCGGATTTATCAAATCGCCGACAGCTTTTACAAGCAAATCGTCGAAAAAGCCGGAAGCGTCTCCACTACCGTTTTAGACGCATATACGATCGGCAAAAACATCAAGGATTTGGACAAGCGCATCGATAGCTTGAGTACGAGATTGATCGGATTGGAAGAGCAGTATTACAAGCAATTCACCGCAATGGAGACGGCACTCAGTCGAATGAATGCACAAAGCTCCTATCTGGCTCAACAATTTGGGGGAGCCCAATAAAGCTGTCAGGAGGCCGCTAATGCAGCAACAACTTCAGAAGAACAAATACCTCGAGACAACAGTGCAAACGGCAACGCCGGCCCAGTTGCTTATCATGCTGCATGATGGCGCGATACGTTTCGGCAGATTGGCGATCGAAGCGATCAAGTCGCATGATTATCAGGAAGCGAACACGAATTTGAAGAAGGTCCAAGATATTATCAGCGAGCTGATCATTACGTTGGACCGTTCCGTTCCGTTAGCGGAAAGCATGGACAAGCTGTACGAATATTTTCAGTATTTGCTCGTACAGGCCAATATCAAAAAATCGGAAGAACCGATCCACGAAGTGCTCGGTTACATCGCGGAACTGAAGGAAGTCTGGATTCAAGCGTCCAGAACGGTCATGGCAGCCCAATCCGGAGCAAGAACCCATGGATGAGCTTCTGCAGGAACTTCGTCAGCTCACTTTTGAGACGGCCCAACAATTGGAAGTTTTATCGGCCGAAGATCTCCTGGAATTCGTCGAGCGAAGGGAAGCGATCATTCGCCGTATTCGGCTTATCAAGCCCTACCTGGATAATGGGGGCGAATACCGGCAAACGGTAGAGGAGGTTTTGCGGTTCGACCCGTTTATTAAGAAAAAGCTGGAGGAGTATAAGACGCTTGCCGGCAGGGAGCTGCAAAAAATAAGCGCCGCCAAGCAGCAAAGAAATCGGTACGAGAAGGACTCGACCGGTTATTCGGACGGCTTGTTCATCGACCGTAAAAAATAACAATCGTTTTTGCCTCGACACTGAAGACACGGACCGTTGAATTTGGAAACGGTCTTTTTGTTTTGTATCAAGCGAGTTTTAAAAAAGCTTGAACCTTCTTCATCTTTCCTCATGTGCATAACTTAACAACTAGCCTGTGGATAATGTGCATAACTCTGTGAATAACTAATGAAAACAAGCTTTCATCTTGTGAACGAATTGTAAATAGCCAAATTTTCTAGCAATTCCGTCTTGCGAGACGGCTCGGTTTTCGAGGCGTTTTCGATATCGCTTTCACGTTGACATTAAGCGGGCCGGATGGTATAGTCAGGGTGTGGGCAAAGTCCGCAGCTATTTGAAGATGAAGGGAATGTTTGGCATGCAAGGTAAAGTGAAATGGTTTAACGCAGAGAAAGGCTATGGATTCATCGAGCGCGAAGACGGCGGAGACGTATTCGTACACTTCTCGGCAATCCAAGCGGATGGCTTCAAGACTCTGGAAGAAGGTCAAGCCGTAGAATTCGACATCGTGGAAGGCGCACGCGGACCGCAAGCAGCTAACGTCGTAAAATTATAATCAACCGGCCGGAACGGGTCGCGATTGAATATATACGCTAGCAGCGAAGACTCCCCGGGCTAACCGGGGTGTCTTTTTTGTATTTATACCGAGGATGGGGAGCCGTCCGTCCGATATTTTCAGAAAATACAAAACATTTTGAATAATTGTAAAGTTTTTTTGAAGTGCGGACGTTAATATGCTATAGTAGAGATAAGAAAAACGACTGGCGAAAGCCCCTTTTCCAGGAAGCGGCGCCTGGTCTTCGGCGGTTGTTTTCTGAGCGAGAAAGGGAGGCGCGCAGAGGTTTTTCCTCTGATAAAGGCGTTCCTCTCCCGGCATGTTCCACAGTGACGGAGGACGAGCGTGCTTTATCGACACGAAAGGAGCTGTTGGACAATGAACTTTGCCATTCGCGGACAAAACTTGCTGCTTACCGACGCTCTCAGGGAGTATGCGGCGAAGAAAATCGGAAGACTGGAAAGGTACTTTGAGGCCGCTCCAACCTCGGACGTCGTCGTCACGCTAAGCGTAAGCCGCAACATGCAAACCGTTGAGGTGACGATTCCGCTGCCGGGCATCCTGCTTCGGGCCGAAGTGCGAAGCGAAGATATGTACGCTTCGATCGATTTGGTAACGGAAAAGCTCGAACGGCAAATCCGCAAGCATAAGACGAAGGCAAACCGCAAGTTTCGCCAGGACGGCATACGCTCATTGTTCAGGGAAAGCTATGACGGCACGGCCGCCGTACGTCGCCTCGAAGAAGACGACGAAGATATGGAACTGGTGCGCACGAAGCGCTTTAATTTGAAGCCGATGGACGTGGAGGAAGCGATCCTGCAGATGAACATGGTCGGCCATAACTTTTTCGTATTCGCGAATTCGGACTCCAAGGAAGTGAACGTCGTCTACCGGAGGAACGACGGAAAATACGGTTTGATCGAGCCGAACTAAGAACATAATCAAGCGTATCGATAATCACATAATGTTTCGGTCAAAATAAAGGAAAGATCGGCACGCTGCCGGGAGAAGAAAAGCCCGATCCTGAAACGGATCGGGCTTTTTTGCGTAACAGTAAAGAAGAAACGCAAGGGGGTGCCGCCAATTGGACAATAAACCGGTTGCTCGAAAAAAAGGCGGATGGATCTTCGGCGCAGCCGCGCTGTTTTTGCTCAGCAAGGCGAAAACGCTGCTGGCGCTGCTCAAATTCAGCAAATTCGGTTCCGCTTTGATCAGCATGCTGATCACGATATGGGCTTATACGATCGTATTCCCGGTTCAAGTCGCGGTCGGCTTGGTCGGGATGATTTTCATCCACGAGATCGGCCATGTGCTGGCTGCGAAGCGCAAAGGCTTGCCGGTCAGCGCGCCGTTTTTCATCCCGTTCGTCGGTGCGCTGGTCATGATGAAGCGTCATCCGCGGGACGCGCTGACGGAGGCGTATATCGCGTACGGCGGCCCGCTCGTCGGCACGATAGGCGCTACGGCGGCTCTCGCGATCGGCTGGTTCGGCCTGCAAGGAGGCGGGGGTGCCGGCTGGTACGTCTGGATCGTCATCGCCAAAATCGGCTTTTTTCTCAATTTGTTCAATTTGATTCCGATGCAGCCGCTCGACGGCGGAAGAATCGCGTCGGCCGTCAGCCGGTGGCTGTGGATCGTCGGCTTGATCGGCGGAGCGTTCGTTATTTATTTTATGGACGCCTGGATATTGATTATTTTCTGGATTTTGTTCGCGTACGATTTGTATAAAAAATATGTGCGCGGGGTAAAAGCCGTGCCGATGAAGCAGACGATCGGCTGGGAAACGCCGCTTCAGCCGCTGCTGGACGAAGGGTATTTCATCCCGGGCGAAGAGCATCGCCGGGAGCTGCCGTTTACGACCTACAGCACGCTCGACGGCGCGCAAAAAATCACGGTCCGGTGGGAATCGCTGGGACTTACGCATACGGCCGATTTGGCCGGCCAATCGACGATCGATAAAGTGGAAGCGGTCAAGGTCGCCAAGCTTACCGACAAGGAGGAGCCGGCGCTGCTCATCGTGGCGAATGTACACGGCCATGCCTACGAAAACGACGCCTACTACGAGGTTTCGCCGAACGCGAGGCTCGGGTACGGGGTCGCCTATTTCGGCCTGGCGGCTTATCTCGTTCTCATGCTGTGGGCGATCGGAACGATCGCGGCTCCGGCGTTGGCATGATTCGCCAGCTAACCCAACCGTCGTTGTTGCGGCAATGGTCGCAAACTGTTACAATTTATGCAAACGAAAGTAGCAGGTTTTCATTCAATCATGAAGTTTGTTCTTTGGGGACGAGCTTAACGTTATTGAAAGGGGTTCTCGCATGTTAGGACTCGTAAAAAAAATATTTGGCGATACGAACGAGCGCGAAATCAAACGCTTGCTCAAAACGGTTGAACTGATCAACGAGCTGGAGCCCGATATAAAGAAGTTGTCCGACGACGAGCTTCGCGGGAAAACGACGGAATTCCGCTCGCGTCTCGAGCAAGGCGAAGAGCTCGACGAGCTGCTGCCCGAGGCGTTCGCCGTCGTGCGCGAAGCTTCGCTGCGGACGCTCGGCAAGCGCCACTACGACGTGCAGCTGATCGGCGGCATGGTGCTGCACGAGGGCAAAATCGCCGAGATGAGAACCGGCGAAGGGAAAACGCTCGTCGGCACGCTTCCGGTTTATTTGAACGCGCTTCTCGGCAAAGGCGTTCACGTCGTCACGGTCAACGAATATTTGGCCAGCCGCGACAGCGCCGAGATGGGGAAAATTTACGAATTTCTCGGCATGACGGTCGGCGTCAACCTGAGCAGCTTGTCGCACGCGGACAAGCAGGCCGCCTATGCCTGCGACGTGACGTACGGAACGAACAACGAGTTCGGCTTCGACTATTTGCGCGACAACATGGTGTTGTATAAAGAACAAATGGTGCAGCGCCCGCTCTATTTCGCCGTGATCGACGAAGTCGATTCGATTCTCGTCGACGAGGCGCGGACGCCTCTTATTATTTCCGGACAAGCCGCGAAATCGACCGACTTGTACTATTCGGCCGACCGTTTCGTGAAACGGCTTACGCCCGAGGAAGACTATACGGTCGACATTAAAGTGCGTTCGGTCAATTTGACCGAAGCGGGCGCGGCGAAAGCGGAAAAAACGTTCGGCATCGAAAACTTGTACGACCACGCGAACGTAACACTGAACCATCACATTTCGCAGGCGCTTAAGGCGAACGTGATCATGAAGCGCGACGTCGATTACGTCGTACAGGACGACGAAGTCATCATCGTCGACGAATTTACCGGACGGCTCATGGTCGGGCGCCGGTACAGCGACGGCTTGCACCAGGCGATCGAGGCGAAGGAACAGATCAAGGTGCAGAACGAGAGCATGACGCTCGCGACCATCACGCTGCAAAACTATTTCCGGATGTACCGCAAGCTGTCCGGGATGACCGGTACGGCGAAGACGGAAGAAGAAGAGCTCAAGAAAATTTACGGGCTCGAGGTCGTGGTCGTGCCGACGAACAAGCCGATGATCCGGAACGATATGCCGGATATCGTCTACAAGAGCGTGAACGGCAAATTCAAGGCGGTCGTCGAGCAAATCGTCGAACGGCATAAAAAAGGCCAGCCGGTGCTCGTCGGCACCGTATCGATCGAAAACTCCGAGCGGCTGTCGGACATGCTGAAGAAGAAAGGCATACCGCACAGCGTGCTGAACGCCAAGCATCATGCCCAGGAGGCCGAGATCGTCTCGAAAGCGGGCCAGCGCGGCGCGGTGACGATCGCCACGAACATGGCCGGCCGCGGTACGGACATTATGCTCGGCGAAGGAGTCGCCGACCTCGGCGGTTTGCATATTATAGGTACGGAACGGCACGAAAGCCGGCGGATCGACAATCAGCTGCGCGGCCGCGCCGGACGTCAGGGCGACCCGGGCTCGTCGCAATTTTATTTGTCGATGGAAGACGAGCTGATGCGCCGCTTCGGCGCGGAAAACATTATGGGCATGATGGAGCGGATCGGCTTCGAGGAAGATCAGCCGATCGAAAGCAAGCTGATCACCCGCGCCATCGAATCGGCGCAGAAGCGGGTCGAAGGCAACAACTTCGATACGCGGAAAGTCGTGCTTCAGTACGACGACGTCATGAACCAGCAGCGCGAAATCATTTACAAGCAGCGCCGCGAGGTGCTTGAGCACGAAAACATTAAAGAAATTACGCTCGGCATGATTTTGCCGGTCGTCGAGCGGATCGTGACGGCGCATACGCCCGACGATCAAGTGCCGGAGGAGTGGGATTTGGCCGCGATCGCCGAATACGCGGGCTCGACCTTCCTGGAGGAAGGCAAGCTGACGGCGGATGAGCTGTGGGGCAAAGAGCGCGACGAAATCGTCGAGCATGTGCAGAACCTCGTGAAGGAGCTGTACGACGAGCGCGAGCAGGCGATCGGCCCCGAAACGATGCGCGAATTCGAGAAGGTCGTCGTGCTGCGCGCGGTGGACAGCAAATGGATGGACCATATCGACGCGATGGAGCAGCTTCGCCAGGGCATCCACCTTCGCGCCTACGGGGGAACCGACCCGCTTCGCGAATACCAGTTCGAAGGATTCGAAATGTTCCAGGAAATGATCGAGAGCATTCAGGAAGAAGTGGCCAAGTACATCATGAAGGCTCACGTCGAATCGAATCTCGAACGTCAGGTCGTGGCCGAAGGTCAGGCGGTCGATCCGAAGCTCGAAGCGGAAGGCAAGCAGCCGGTTCGGACCGAGGACAAAATCGGCCGCAACGATCCGTGCCCGTGCGGAAGCGGCAAAAAATACAAGCAGTGCCACGGCAAGTAATCGAATCGGGCGGCGGGAAGCCGGAAGCGCATGCGGCGCCCCCCGATCGGAAGACGCCGGCTTAGGTGGGCCCCCTGAATCGATAGGGGGTTTCCCTTTTGCCCGTCAAGCTGAAGCAAGGCAAACCATATTTCCATAGAGGTGATTTGTTCATGTTGGAAGCGGATGTAAAGCAGGATTTGCGGGAAGTGGCGAAGCGTATTCAAGACCTTAGGGGGTCTCTTTGACTTAGATCTCAAGCTCGAGCAAATCGCCAACTTCGAAGAAAAGATGGCGGCGCCCGATTTTTGGGACGATAACGAAAAAGCGCAAAAAGTAATCGGCGAAATGAACGCCGTCAAATCGGTCGTCGACGAGTTTCAAGGATTGGCCTCCGCCTATGACGACATCGAGGTGATGCTGGAGCTCGCCGAGGAAGAGGGCGACGACAGCCTCGCGGCCGATCTGACCGCGAGCATCCGGGAGCTGCACGAGAAGCTGCAAAGCTTCGAGCTGCAGCTGCTGCTCAACCAGCCGTACGACAAGTACGACTGCATCCTCGAGCTCCATCCCGGCGCGGGCGGTACGGAGTCCCAGGATTGGGCCGATCTGCTGCTGCGCATGTATCGCCGGTATGCGGAGAAGAAAGGCTTCAAGGTCGAGATGCTCGACTACTTGCCCGGCGACGAAGCCGGCGTCAAAAGCGTGACGCTATCGATCAAAGGACATAACGCTTACGGCTACCTGAAAGCGGAGAAGGGCGTGCATCGGCTCGTGCGCATTTCGCCGTTCGACGCGTCGGGCCGCCGGCATACGTCGTTCGTCTCGTGCGACGTCGTGCCCGAAATCGAGGAAGACGTAGAGATCGAAATCCGGACCGAAGATTTGCGGATCGACACGTACCGCGCGAGCGGCGCCGGCGGTCAGCACGTCAACCGGACCGAATCGGCGGTGCGCATCACGCATATCCCGACCGGGATCGTCGTCGCCTGCCAGCTGGAGCGGTCGCAAATTCAAAACCGCGAACGGGCGATGAAAATGCTGCGGTCGAAGCTGTACGAGAAAAAGCTCGAGGAGCAGGCGAAGCAGCTGGCGGAAATCCGCGGTGAACAGTCGGATATCGCCTGGGGCAGCCAAATCCGCTCCTACGTGTTCCACCCGTACAGCATGGTGAAGGACCACCGGACCCAAGCGGAAACCGGAAACGTTCAGGCGGTGATGGACGGAGATTTGGAACTGTTCATCGACGCGTACTTGAGACACCAAATTAAACCGGAGGAAGCTTAATATTTATATAAGGGAACGTTTATCCTACACGTAGTGTAGGATTTTTTTTCTAGGTTGGCATCAGGAAAGGAGTGCGCCGATGCGCCGCAAACAACCCGCTATCCGGATCGGAAGCCCGCTGCATCAAACGATCGAATACGGCCTGCTGTTGACAGGCTGCCTGATCATTGCGCTTAGCTTCAACGTATTTCTGAACCCGAACCAAATCGCGTCCGGCGGGGTTTCCGGCATATCCACGATCGTGCAGCATTTGTTCGGCATCGAGCCGGCCGTCATGCAGTGGGTGTTCAACATTCCGCTGTTTATCCTCGGCATGCTGTTTCTCGGCGGCCAGTTCGGGCTGAAGACGGCGATCGCTTCGGTCGTGCTTCCGCTGTTCGTGCTCTTGACCCGCGATGTCGGCCCGCTGACGACGAATGCGCTGCTTGCGACCATATACGGCGGCATCGGCATCGGGGCGGGGCTCGGTATCGTATTTCGCGGAAGAGGATCAACCGGCGGATTGGACAGCGCGGCCCAGCTGATCCATAAATGGACCGGAGTCGGATACGGAATCGCGGTCGCGATACTGGACGGGGCGGTCATTTTGACGGCGGGAATCGTTTTTTCCCCGGAAAAGGCGTTGTATGCGCTTATCGGTCTATTCGTTACGACGAAAACGATCGATATCGTGCAAACCGGGTTCCGGTACTCCAAAGTCGCGTTTATTATGAGCAAAGAAACGGAAGCGATTCGCCAAGCGGTGCTGTTCGAGCTCGACCGGGGCCTTACGCTGCTTGCCGGACAAGGCGGCTATACCGGAGAAAATCGGCCGACGATGATGGTCGTCGTCAGCCAGACGGAGGTAACCCGGCTCAAGACGATCGTCCGGTCGGTCGACCCGAACGCCTTCGTCATTCTGGCCGACGCGAGCGAGGTGCTCGGAGAAGGATTCCGGCTGCACGGATAGCCGGGAAAAGCTATTGCAGTCCGGGACAATATTCCGTATGATCGATAAAGGGAAAGGTGCCCTGAAGCGATGACGGACCGGAAAAAAACAATTGAATTATTATTCTACCAAATGTATAATGATGCATATGTTTCAAAGGGCGGCATCTTGTGCGGCGGGGAAACAGCTAGTTTCTGACATGGGAGGTAAAGCTATGAGCGGCAAAATAAGAGCGGCGATCGTAGGCTCGACCGGCTACGGCGGCGTGGAGCTGATCCGGCTGCTGCTTGCGCATCCGGAGGTGGAGGTGACGTCGGTCGTTTCGTCGTCCAACCCGGGCGCTTTATACGCGGAAGGTTACCCGCATTTATCGGAAATCGTGACGGACCGGCTGGAAGCGATCGACGTCGAAGCGATGAAGAACAAAGCGGACGTCGTCTTTTTGGCGACGCCGCACGGCGTGAGCACGGAATTGTCGCCGAAGCTGGTCGACAGCGGCCTGAAAGTGATCGACGTGTCCGGCGACCTGCGTTTGAAACGGGGAGACGTTTACGAGAAATGGTATAAGCATAAGCCTGCGGACCCGGCCTACCTCGAGCGGGCCGTATACGGCTTGTGCGAAGTGTTCGGGGACGACGTGCGCGGAGCCGACCTGGTCGCCAATCCGGGCTGTTTTCCGACGGCGACGTCGCTCGGTCTGGTGCCGCTCGTGGCGGAAGGCTGGATCGACCCGGCGACGATCATATCGGACGCCAAGACGGGCGTTTCCGGGGCGGGGCGCGGCCTCGGCCTCACGTACCACTATTCGGAAATCAACGAAAACACGCTCGCGTACAAAGTGAACAAACATCAGCATACGCCGGAGATCGAGCAGACGCTTAGCCGGGTGGCCGGACAAGACGTGACGATGACGTTTACGACGCATTTGCTGCCGATGACCCGCGGCATTCTTGTGACGAGCTACGCCAAGCTGACGCAAGAGCGGACGGACGAGGAAGTGCTCGACCTGTTCCGCAGCTACTACGAAGGCCGCCGCTTCGTGCGCATCCGTCCGGCGGGCAAATGGCCGGCGACGAAGGAAGTATACGGCTCCAACTATTGCGATATCGGCGTTTCCGTCGATACGCGGACGAACCGGGTGACGGTCATCTCGGTGATCGACAACCTGGTGAAGGGCGCGGCCGGTCAAGCGGTGCAAAACTTGAACCTGATGATGGGCTGGGACGAAGGAACGGGCCTCGCGTTTACGCCGGTTTACCCGTAACCGGTCCCCGAATCCCGAACCCCGATCGGCGGAGAGCCTATTCGAGTCCGCATCCGGGTGCTTTCGGAGCCCTTGATATTACGGCATTTTGGATGATGAGGAAAGATGGTGACGGTGCGGCATGGCGCAGCATAACGAATTTGTAGTGGTGGAGAACGGTTCGGTCACGACGCCGAAAGGATTTCGGGCGGGCGGGCTGCACTGCGGCTTGAAAAAGACGGAACGCAACGATCTGGGCGCGATCGTATGCGACGTGCCTGCGGCGGCGGCGGCGGTTTATACGCTCAACGCGTTTCAGGCGGCTCCGCTGAAAGTGACGAAGGAGAGCATCGCGGCGGAAGGCAAGCTGCAGGTGATGCTGGTCAACAGCGGCAACGCGAACGCGTGCACGGGCAAGCAGGGGGAAGACGACGCGCGAACGATGCGTTCGGAAGCGGCGAAAGCGTTCGGCGTGCCCGACCATTACGTCGGCGTAACGTCGACCGGCGTCATCGGCGAGCTGCTGAAAATGGATAAGGTGACGGCGGGCATCGCCGGACTGCCGGCGCGGGTATCCGCCACGGACGAAGGCGGGGAGCAGTTCAGCCAAGCGATTTTGACGACCGATCTGGTCAAAAAGACGGTATGCGTCAAGCTGACCGTGGACGGCCGTACGGTGCATATCGCGGGGGCGGCCAAAGGCTCGGGCATGATTCATCCGAACATGGCGACGATGCTCGGCTTCATGACGACGGACGCGGCCGTTTCGTCCGCGGCGCTGCAGCGGCTCTTGAACGAAGTGACGGACACGACGTTCAACATGATTACCGTCGACGGCGATACGAGCACGAACGACATGGTCGTCGTCATGGCGAGCGGCCTTGCGGGCAATAAAGAGCTGGACGAGGGGCATGCGGACTGGGAAGCGTTCGCGGCGGGATTCCGCTACGTCGGCGAAGTGCTGGCGAAAGCGATCGCCCGCGACGGCGAAGGCGCGACGAAGCTGATCGAGGTGAGCGTCGTCCATGCGGAATCGGAGGAAGCGGCCCGGGCGATCGCCAAGACGGTCATCGGCTCCAGCCTCGTCAAATCGGCGTGCTTCGGCGCGGACGCCAACTGGGGGCGCATCATCGCGGCGGTCGGTCGATCCGGCTATCCGGTCAACACGGAAACGGTCGACATTCGTCTCGGCGACATCGTCACGCTCGAACAGTCGCGGCCGGTGAAGTTCGACGAAGAGAAGGCGGCCGACTATTTGAAAGGCGAATTCGTGCTCATCCATATCGACCTGCACATGGGGGACAGCAGCGCGACCGCCTGGGGCTGCGACCTTACTTACGATTACGTGCGCATAAACGCGGCATACCGGACTTGATATCAGGGGCACTCATTCACCGATTCCCATTCATTGACGAATTCAAGCAAGAAGGGCGGCGGTACGGACCGCGGCCCTTCCCGAATAAAGGAGCACGTTTTACGTTATGAGCCAAAGCTGTTTTGTGATGAAATGCGGAGGCAGCACGCTGGCGGCGCTGCCCGACGCTTTTTTTCTCGATTTGAAGAAGCTGCAGGACGAAGGAATCGTGCCGGTTATCGTGCACGGCGGCGGCCCGGCGATTTCCGATACGCTCGGGAAGCTCGGCATCGAAACGGAATTCGTGAACGGATTGCGGAAAACGAACGAAGCGGTGCTGGACGTCGTGGAAATGGTGTTGTCCGGCCAGATCAACAAGCAGATCGTCCGCCGAATCGCGCAGGTCGGGGCGAAGGCGCTCGGCTTGTCCGGCGTGGACGGCGGGCTGATCGCCGCGAAGCCGGTCGCGAACGCGAGCGAGGTCGGCTTGGTCGGCGAAGTGACTTATGTCGACTCGGCGATCATCCGGGGCGTCGTCGATATGGGCTATATGCCGGTCATCGCCCCCGTCGGGCTGGGCGAGGGCGCGCAGCGCTACAACATCAACGCCGATACGGCGGCGGGAGCGGTCGCCTCGCATTTGGGCGTGGAGCGGATGATCGTCGTGACCGACGTGCCCGGCATTATGAAGACGGTGGACGGCGAGAAGCGGGTGCTTCCGATCGTCACCGTCGCCGAAATCGAGCAAATGATCGCCGGCGGCGACATATACGGCGGCATGATCCCGAAAGTGCGGGCCGCGATCGACTGTATCCAAGGCGCCGTTTCCGAGGTCGTCATCGTGAGCGGAACCGAGCCGGAAGTGCTCAGCAAGGTGCTGCGGGGCGATACCGTCGGCACGCGCATTCAGCGGTAACCGCGATTCGCCTGGGGCGCAGCGGGCCGGTCATTTTACGAATCGAAACGGAGTGAGGACCTATGAGCGAGCAGCAAAGCGCGCTGTTCCCGACGTATGCCAGATTCCCGATCACGCTCGTCAAAGGGGAAGGCAGCCGTCTGTGGGACGATAAAGGGAACGAGTATCTCGATTTCGCCAGCGGGCTGGCGGTCACCAATTTGGGGCATGTACCCCAGCGGGTTAAAGACAAGCTGGTCGAGCAGCTCGGCGAGCTGTGGCACGTGAGCAATCTGTTCCATATTCCGAACCAGGAGAAGCTGGCCCGGCTGCTCGTTCAGAACAGCTGCGCAGACGCCGTCTTCTTCTGCAACAGCGGCGCGGAGGCGAACGAAGCCGCGATCAAGCTGGCGCGCCGATACAACGCCAAAGTGCTGGGCAACCAGCGTTACGAAATTATAACGTTTCATACATCGTTCCACGGGCGGACGCTGGCGACGCTGACCGCGACCGGCCAAGACAAGGTGAAGGAAGGATTCCATCCGCTGCCGGAAGGATTCGTGTACGCCCCCTACAACGACGCGGACGCTCTTAAAAGCTATGTAACCGACAAAACGTGCGCGATCATGCTCGAGCTCGTGCAAGGGGAAGGCGGCGTCAATCCGGCGGACGCGGAATTCGTGCAGGAAGTCGTCCGTTTGTGCAAAGAGCACGATCTGCTGCTCATTATCGATGAAATTCAAACCGGCATGGGCCGGACGGGCAAGCTGTTCGCCTACGAGCATTACGGCATCGAGCCGGATATTTTCACGCTTGCCAAAGGGCTTGCCAGCGGCTTCCCGATCGGCGCCATGCTCGGCAAAGCGAAGCTGCGCGAAGCGTTCTCCGCGGGCAGCCACGGCTCCACGTTCGGCGGTACGCCGATCGTCACGGCGGCGGGCATCGCCACGGTCGAAACGATGGTGGACGACCGGCTGCCGGAGCGGGCGGCGGAGATGGGCGACTATTTCCTGGCCGGGCTGAACGCGAAGCTTGGCGGCAACCCGCTCGTGCGGCAAATTCGCGGCAAAGGCCTGTTGATCGGCATCGAATGTACGCTGCCGGCGTCGGAGCTTATTCCGGCGATTCACGAAGCGGGACTGCTCGTGACGGCGGCCGGCCCGAACGTCATCCGGCTGCTGCCGAACTTGCTCGTAACCCGCGAGGAAGCGGACAAAGGCATCGGGTTGATTGCGGCGGTGCTGGCGCAAAAAGCGGCGGCTTCGGTTCAATAAGGTCATCGAAGGAGGAACGCGAAATGTCCGAAATCGCATTGCAAGATATGGCGGCAAGCCTGAAAGGCCGGGATTTTCTCGGGCTCGTCGATTATTCGCCGGAAGAAATCCGCTATTTGATCGATCTGGCGATCGAATTGAAGAGAAAGCAGAAGGCGGGCGAAGGTTATCAGCCGCTGAAGGGCAAGACGCTCGGCATGATTTTCGAAAAATCGTCCACGCGCACGCGCGTTTCGTTCGAGGTCGGGATGTACCAGCTCGGCGGTCACGCGCTCTTTCTGAGCAAAAACGATTTGCAGATCGGCCGCGGCGAGACGATTCTCGATACGGCCCAAACGATGTCCCGCTACTTGGACGGCATCATGATCCGCACGTACGCCCACCGCACGGTGATCGACCTTGCGCGCGGCGCGACCGTGCCGGTCATCAACGGCTTGACGGACCGCTCCCATCCTTGCCAGGCGTTAGCCGACTACCAGACGGTGCTGGAGAAGAAGGGCAGGCTCGCCGGCCTCAAAATCGCGTATATCGGCGACGGCAATAATATGGTACACTCCTTAATGATGGGCGCGGCCAAGCTCGGCCTTCACATGGCCGTAGCGTCCCCGGAAGGGTACGATCCGGACCCGGAGGTGGCCCAAAATTCCCGGGAAAACGCGGCGAAAACGGGCGGCTCGCTGCTGCTCACCCGCGACCCGAAAGAAGCGATCGAAGGCGCGGACGTCGTCTATACGGACGTTTGGGCGAGCATGGGCTTCGAGGAGGAACAGAAGGAGCGGGAAATCGCGTTCGCGAACTACCAGGTGAACGAAGAGCTCGTCCGCCACGCGAAGCCGGATTTCCTGTTCATGCACTGCCTGCCGGCGCACCGCGGGGAAGAAGTGAGCGAAGGGGTCATCGACGGCCCGAACTCGATCATTTTCGACCAGGCGGAAAATCGTCTGCACGCGCAAAAAGCGGTCATGGCCGCGCTTATGGGCTGACCCGGGCGTCGGACGGTCCGCCGTCAACCGCGTTTACCGCGCCCGGCGCGGAGCCCGCCGATCGGCACCGATAGGAGGGGGCCCCGCGCCGGGGCGATATCGATACAGTTTGTTTGAGAAAGGGAGATTGTGAGCGATGGCGAAACAAAAAATCGTACTGGCCTACTCCGGCGGGCTGGATACTTCGGTCATTTTGACTTGGCTGAAAGAATCGTTCGATGCGGAGATCATTACGTTCACCGCCGATATCGGACAAAAGGACGAGCTGGACGGGCTCGAGGAGAAAGCGCTGCGCACCGGCGCCACGAAAGCGTACATCGACGATCTGCGCGACGAATTCGCCCGCGACTTCATCTACCCGATGTTCCAGGCCGGCGCACTGTACGAAGGCCAATATTTGCTCGGCACGAGCATCGCCCGTCCGCTGATCGCGAAGCGCATGGTCGAGATCGCCCGCGCCGAAGGCGCGACGGCGATCGCGCACGGCGCAACCGGCAAAGGCAACGACCAGGTGCGGTTCGAGCTGACGGCCGCGGCGCTGGCGCCGGAGCTGGAAGTGATCGCGCCGTGGCGCATCGAAGAATTCCGCGAGCAGTTCCCGGGCCGCGCCGAGATGATCGCTTATGCCGAGAAGCACGGCATTCCGGTCACCGCCACGGCGTCGAAGCCGTATTCGACGGACCGCAACCTGCTGCACATCAGCTTCGAAAGCGGCATGCTGGAGGATCCGTGGTTCGATCCGAGCGCCGATTCGAATCGCGACATGTACGTGCTCAGCCGCGCGCCGGAAGAAGCGCCGGACGAAGCCGAGTACGTGGAGCTGGAGTTCGAGAAAGGCGACTGTGTGGCGATCAACGGCAAGCGGCTCAGCCCGCTCGAGGTAATGGAGCTGCTCAACGAGCTCGGCGGCAAGCACGGCATCGGCCGGGTCGACATGGTCGAGAACCGGTTCGTCGGCATGAAGAGCCGCGGCGTATACGAGACGCCGGGCGGCACGATTTTGTTTACCGCGCACCGGAAAATGGAGTCGCTCACAATGGACCGCGAAGTGATGCATTTGCGCGACTCGCTGATCCCGAAATATGCGTCGCTTGTCTATAACGGCTTCTGGTTCGCGCCGGAGCGTCTCGCGATTCAGGCGCTCGTGGCGGAAAGCCAGAAAAACGTAACCGGTACGGTGCGCCTGAAGCTGTACAAAGGCAACATTATGGGCGCCGGCGTCAAAAGCCCGGTCAGCCTGTACAACCCGGATATCGCCACGATGGAGGCCGATCCGTCCAAAGCGTACAACCAGGGCGACGCGACCGGATTCATCCGCCTGAACGCGCTCCGTCTGCGGGTGGCGTCCGGCGTAGCCCAAAACGCGGGCAAATAACGGATAGCAAGCTTACGATCGAACGAAGGGCAAGGAAGCGCCGGAGCCGTCCGCTTGCAGCGAACGAGCGGACTTTGGCGTTCCTTGCCTTTCGGGCGAATGGACGAACGAAGCCCAAGGAGGGAACAAACAGCGTGTCGAAGCTTTGGGGTGGACGCTTTACGAAACAAACGGACCAGCTCGTCGAGGAGTATACGGCCTCGATCCTGTTCGATAAAGAGCTGGCGGAGGAAGACATACAAGGCAGCCTGGCGCACGTGACGATGCTCGGCAAATGCGGCATTTTGCCGGCCGAGGACGTGGAGACCATCAAGGACGGCCTGCATCGGGTGGCGGAGAAAATTCGCCGCGGAGAGGTCGAATTTTCGGTGTCCGACGAGGACATCCATATGAACGTCGAGAAGACGCTCATCGAGCTGATCGGGCCGGTCGGCGGCAAGCTGCATACGGGGCGCAGCCGCAACGACCAGGTCGCGACCGACATGCACCTGTATTTGCGCAAGCGGGTCGTCGAGTTCGTCGGCATGCTCGCGAAGCTGCAGGAGGCGCTGATCGGGCAGGCGAAGGCGAACCTCGATACGATTTTGCCGGGGTACACGCATTTGCAGCGCGCCCAGCCGATTTTGTTCGCACATCATATGATGGCGTACGTATCCATGTTCGGACGCGATATCGAACGGCTGCAGGACAGCTACAAGCGGATCGACATGCTGCCGCTCGGAGCGGGCGCGCTCGCCGGCACGACGTTTCCGATCGACCGGCATTTCGTGGCGCAGCAGCTCGGCTTCGAGCGCGTCTACGAGAACAGCCTCGATGCGGTCAGCGACCGCGACTTCATCGTCGAATTTTTGGCGAACGCGTCGCTCATCATGACGCATTTGTCCCGGCTGTGCGAAGAGATCGTGCTCTGGTCCAGCACCGAATTCCAGTTTGTGGAGCTTGACGACGCGTTCACGACGGGCAGCAGCATTATGCCGCAGAAAAAAAATCCGGACGTGGCCGAGCTCGTCCGCGGCAAAACCGGCCGCGTTTACGGCAACCTGGTCGGCATGCTGACCGTGCTGAAGGCGCTGCCGCTCGCCTACAACAAAGATATGCAGGAAGACAAGGAAGGGATGTTCGACACGGTCCGGACGCTGCAAGGGGCGCTTCAGCTGTTCGCCCCGATGATCGCCACGATGAAGGTGAACCGCGACCGGATGCGGCAGGCGGTGAACCAGGACTTCTCGAACGCGACCGACATCGCCGACTATTTGGCGAGCAAAGGGATGCCGTTCCGGCAGGCGCACGAAGTGATCGGCAAGACGGTGCTGTACTGCATCCAGAACAAAAAGTATTTGCTCGATTTGACGCTGGACGAATTTTTGCAGTTCTCCGATCTGTTCGACGATCGCATTTACGAGGTGCTGCAGCCGGAGCATGTCGTGAACGCCCGCAATGTGTACGGCGGCACGGCGACGGCGCAAGTGTCCGAAGCGATCAAGCGGGCCGAGGACGGTTTGGCGCAAAACGGCGCCTGGCTGGAGCGCTATGCGGAGAAAAGCAAGTAACGATCGAACGGGGGATGCCGGCAGGCGTCCGCCCGTTTTTTTGTACGCCCAGCATGGGCGTCATCTTTAGGGTGTAAGTCCTGAACGGGGGCTGGCGAGCGCCTACCGTTAGCTAAGGGCAAGGGTGTCTGTCGTGAGGCAGAATCTGAAGGAAGCCGGAGGCAAAT
>NZ_JARBDC010000056.1:0-10998 GCF_036577625.1 Paenibacillus sp. GYB003
GTAACCGGATTGAGCGCATCGACCGCGTACAAAGCGTATGTCATCGTGAAAGACGCGGCGGGCAACGTTTCGAGCGTAGCGGAAATCGCGGTAACGACGACAGCAGCACCGGATACGACGGCACCGGAAGCTCCGGTCGTCAATCCGGTCGATAGCGACGATACCACCGTAACAGGCACAGCCGAAGCCGGATCGACTGTGACGGTTAAAGCAGGCAGCACCGTGGTAGGAAGCGGAACGGCAACGGGAGGAACCTTCACCATTGCCATCGCGGCACAACCGGCAGGGACGGTACTGACGGTAACGGCGACGGATGCGTCCAACAATGAAAGCACGGCAACGACGGTAACCGTCACAGAAGCACCAGACACAACCGCCCCAATCGTCACAATCGTAAACAACGACACGACCATTATCGTTGGAGCAACCGTAACCGTAAGAAGCAGCGAAACCGGAACGGCATATCTCGTACCGGAGTCGGCAGCGATTACGGACAAAGCTTCGCTTGAAGCACTCGTCACTGCCGGCACGGCGGTGAAGGCTTCCGTTACTACGGCGAACCACGACACGCCTTTCGGAACGACGGGCCTTGCTGTCGGGGCGTACAAAGCGTATGCCGTAGACGCAACTGGAAACGTATCTGCGGCTTCCACCGCAACGATCACATTGATCGCCGTACCGAAACCATTCAAAATCACAACAGAATCCCTTACACAGGAGGGCGGCATCAAAGCAACCGTTACGGTGGCGCCGAACGCGGAAGCGCCTGCCCATGAGGGCAAGGAAGTCGTGATCTTCCAATTGCTGAAAGGCAACCAACCGATCAGCATCGTTGCTTTGGAGAAAGACATCCAAGCTTCCGAAAGCTTTACGGCGCACTTTAATGTAACAGGCACCGACTACTCCGTGAAAGTGTTCGTCGTGGATGCTTACGGCAACAGCATTACCGATGTCGGCAATAGCTTGGCGGATGCCGTCACATTGAAGTAAGGATTGGCAGCACAATACGGTAATCGAGCCTGGCTTCGGCCAGGTTCGATGTACACCATGAAAGTGAGGATATCAAGTGAGGATACGATTACTCAGTATCGCAACCGTTGTGGCGCTTTTGCTTGCTTTAATGCCGCTCAGTGTATTCGCCGCATCGACTAACGTTTCGTTAACGGACATAACGGATCAAAAACCCGGAAACGAGGTTACGGTATCCGGAACGTCCCAATTTGACGAAGTCATCATTAAGGTTATCCGGCCTAACCAGACGGTGTTGTACTACGACGTGGTTAAGCCCCAAAACGGGACGTATTCCCAAACCTTCACTCTCCCCGGGGATGCCGATCTCGGCACCTATCAAGTGGTAGCGGGAAAAGGGACGGATGTTGCGACCGATGAATTCGCCGTGACCTCGACGGTGCCCGCGAGCAAGAACGCCAACTTGAAATCGCTGCAGGTAACCGAGGCTTCGCTCGGTTTTACGGCCGATAACCTGGCGTATACAGTTAGTGTCGGCAATAGCGTCAGCAGCGTTACGGTTACCGCAGCTGCCGAAGACGCTCAAGCGACCGTAACAATCAATGGCGAAGCGGTTGCGAGCAAGACCGTCGCATTGAACGAAGGCTCCAATTCGGTTTCGATCGAAGTGACGGCTCCGGACGGCGTCACCAAAAAAACGTACAGTGTGACGATCAAACGTGCGGCTGCCCAAACGGCGGAGCCAAATAAGCCTATACAAGTGACTACCGAGCCGGTGAGCATTACCGTTCCGTCCGGCGTAACGAACGCGAAAATTCAAGTAGAAACTGAGGTTACCGGAACCACGAAACAGGCTACGCTCCCGTTAGTGGAGGTCAAAGCATCGACTTCGTTGGGGAATGTGACGGTTTCGATCCCTGAAGGTACGAAAATAACGGCTCCGTCCAATTGGGACGGAACGATTAAGCTGCCCGAAGTGCTGAGCAACAGCAGCGTATCGGTGAGTGGCGGAACGGTTAACGCCGTTATCGAAGTCGGATCGCCGGATGTTACGCTTACGTTCGATAAGGCCGTACGTTTGCTCCTTCCGGGACAAGCGGGTAAAGCGGCCGGTTATGTGAAACAGGGCGTCTTTAAGCCGATTACGAGTACGGTCACCGCGGATACCCAAGCGGCTGCCGACAGTGAAATCGCTGAAGGCGGAGATGCGAAAATTAACGCCGGCAGCGACTTGGCGATTTGGACGAAGCACTTCACCAAGTTTGCCAGCTATACCGTCAATACCGGCACGGATACCCCGTCCGGCGGCTATATCGGCGGCTGCTGCGCTTCTACCAATTCGAGCACGATAAACGCCGCAAACGGCGGAACGGTTACATTGAACGGAGCCAAAATCGCCGTTCCGGCGGGAGCCTTTACCGGCGATTTCCAAGTGACCGTCGATAAAGTATCGAATACGAGCAGCTTGCCGAAAGACGACTCGCTGAAACTGATCAGCGACGTTTACGAAATCAAGAAAAACAAAGACGGCGATTTCAGCAAGCCAGTTGTCATTACGCTGCCGTATAACAAATCGAGCGTCGATCTGGATAAATCGAACGTCGGCGTCTACTGGCTGAATGAAAAAACGAACAAATGGACGCCGCTCGACAATGTGCAGGTCGATAAATCGAACGCGCAAGCATCGGGGTCCGTCACCCATTTCACGAAGTTCGCCGTCATGGCTTCCGCCAAAACGGAAACGAAGCCTGAGCCGTCCAAGCCGCTCGAGCTTACCGACATTAAAGGCCATTGGGCGGAAAAGAGCATTCGCGAGCTGATTCAATCGGGCGCCATAAACGGTTACCCCGACCAAACGTTCAAGCCGGACAACAACATTACGCGTGCCGAATTCGTAACCGTCGTTGTCAAAGCGTTCAAGTTCGCCAATCAGACGGGCAAAAGCTTCTCGGACACGGCGGATCATTGGGCCAAAAATTCGATCGCTACCGCCGCCGCGCTGGGCATCATCGAAGGGTACAGCGATACGGTTTTCGGTCCGGACGATCTGATTACCCGCGAGCAAATGGCCGCGATTATCGTCAAAGCCGCCAAAGTCGAATTGGTCGCCGAAGGTAAAGTGTACCAAGATAGCGCGGACATTTCCGAATGGGCCAAATCGGTCATCGCTACCGCAACCTCGAAGGGTCTTATGAACGGTTACGAGGACGATACGATTCGACCGACCGGACACGCAACTCGCGCCGAAGCGGTAACCGTCATTCTCCGATCGTTGGCATTTAAAAAGTAAGGCAAGCAATAGGGAGCAGGGTGTGATCCTGCTTCCTTTCTTTTCGATTCATTGACAATGAGAATCATTATCAATATAATGAACTTGTGTTGAAGTCGGAAGGAGAGATGACCGGTGTCCAAGCCCGCCGAACCCCGCATCTGGAACAAGAAGTTTCCGCATATATCGTCCGTAGCCGCGGGTGCTGACGGAACCGTATACGCTTCCTCGCTCGGGCGCGGCGTCTACGCTATCGATAGCCAAGGCGATTGGAGGGAGCTTGTGGAGCAGTGGCCCGCCGGTGCGACGGTCAATCGGTTGGCGGTCATCGGCGGCTCATTAACGGCATGTACGAGCGATGGAATATATCGATTGCGGGAAGGTTGCTGGGAGTCGACGGACATTGCCGTTCCCGCCTATCAGCTGCGCGTGGGAGAAGGCGGCACGATGCTGGCCGCGACGCAGTACGGCCTATGGCGCAACTTGGACGACGGCTGGTCCAGCTGGGCCTACGCCGAATCGGTCGTATACGATTTGCTTTATTTGCCCGGATTTATTATCGCCGGATTCGATCGCGGAATCGCTTTGTACGACCGGCTGACCGGAGAATGGGCCGAATTCGGCTTGCGAGTCGGTGTGACGAGTTTAGGCGTATACCGCGGATGTTTGGTCGGCTCGGGGGAAAACGGACAGTTGGTCGTCGGAACGAAGCGAGGAGGGTTCGCAGCTTGCGGTTTTGACGGATTGGTCATTATGGGGTTAATCCAAAAAGGGCGCGATCTGTATGTCTGCTCGGACAAAGGACTGTTCCGTCTCGGATTATGGCGGGACCGCGTTACGCTGCTGCCGGTGCGGCTCGGATTTCCCGTTGCGGATGCCGACTGGATCGGCGATACGATGGTCGTCGCTACGTTATTCCGGGGAATCCAACTGGTGGAGAAGGAGAGTGGGGAAGCGTGATCGCGGTCGTCCAACGGCTCCGCTTGAACTATGGCTGCGGAAGCAGCCTGCTGGCCGGAATCGAAGCGTTCAAGCGGCGTGTCGGCGCGGACCGATGGACTTCGATCGAAGTGTTATCGGCCCGCAGTCCGGAGCAGTACGAGGAATATATCGTCACGACGCGATGGACGCTTACGTTCGAGCAGTTCGAACGGTTCCATATCGATTGGTACGGCGCGATATTGGCGGCTTTGCGGCCGTCCGACGTTATCCGGTACGAATGCTCCTGCTATGAAACGGTTCTCAAGCAGGACGGTTAGCGCCGATGCTGTCCGGACTCGCGTTCGAATGGCCGGAGGACTGAATCGGAGCGACCGAAGTCTTGTCAAAACGTTTCCGCCTCGACGCCGCTCAAAAACGCCATCGTCCGCTTCACGTATTCTTTTTTGTTCGCTTTGTACAGAAGCTCGTGCCGGCCCTCCGGCAGCAGCCACAGGCTCGACTTCGGGGACGATTGACTAGCGTGGATGAGCTGCGCGACGTCGTACGGCGCCTTGGCGTCTTTTTGGCCGTGGATGAAAAAGATCGGCATCGGGTAGTCCGTTTCCTTTACCGTTTGATACGGAATTTGGTTCATGCTGGTGCCGTTCAATACCGGAAAAAACAGGCGGATGAGCGGCAAGGAAGGGAATTTCGGCAAATCGACCCGCTGCTTGATATTATGGAACATCGTGTCGGGCTCGAGCAGAAACGTACTGTCGAGAATCATCGCTTCGATCTCTTTGCCGTGCAGCGCCGTCTGCAGCGCGGTGCCCGCGCCCATGGAGAAGCCCCATACGTACGTATGCTTCATCCCTTTTCGTTTCGCGAAATCGATCGCTCCCTGCAGCTCGCGCGATTCGCGCACGCCGCCCGTAACGGAAAGATTCGGCTGAACGTAGCCGTAATCGAACAGCAGCACGTTGTAGCTCCGCTTGTTCAGCTCCTTCGCCAAGCTGTAGAACGGTACCCACAGCTCTTCGCGGTTGCCCCCGTAGCCGTGGGAGAAAATGACGGCTTTGTCCGAGCCTTCCGCCGGGATAAACCAGCCTTCCAAGGCGCTGGCTCCGTCGCTGCTTGCGAAACGAACGTCCTCGTAGGGGAGGCCTGCCGCCAGCAGCGGGTTCGAGCTAAGCGGGGCGATGGCCGGACGCGCGAGCATCCAGGCGATATAGCCGTGAAAGGCGAGAAGCGCGCATGCGGCGAGAAGGAGCAGGCTCGCGAGCGGAATGAAGATCCACAGCTTTTTGCGGGAAATGGTTATGGGAGCGCTTCCATTTGAGGGCGCAGCATACGGTACGGATGCGACGGTCGTAGTTTCCATGGGAATCCCTCCATTCTGTGCGTGCAAAAGATGGCGGCGTCAAGGGATAGCGGCTGTACGGGCGGCTGCACTTTCTGTATATGAAGGTAGTACAGTTATTTAGGGACAATGAACGGGCATTATAAGGAATGTCTATATATTCATCTTATGGCGTTACAAGCCGTTCGGTCAATAGCCGCGCGGCAGGAAACGTCTGGAAAGGGAGGGCTTCCGGCCGGCTGCTCGTATTTAACCGGATAAAGGGTGAGGCAGCCGGGAAACGTGCAAAAGGACGGGAGGTTTTCTCGCACTTGCGGCGGCTCGTATCTCCGGCTGCTTCAAAAGTTTATCCCGAGCGTTCCGGACTACTTCATGAACTCTTTACGATCGCGCGAAGAATATGTATACTAAAGTAAAACCGAGTTTCATATAATGAAACAGTTGGAGCGAATCGACAATGGACGATAGTAAGCTGACCGTGCGCGCCGTTGAGCGGGCGCTTGATATTTTATCCGTTTTTACCGATGAAACGGAGCTCAGCCTCACCGAAATCGCGGCCAAAACGAAGCTTCACAAAAGCACGGTTCACCGGCTGCTGGCATCGCTCGAAGGGAAAGACTTCATAACCCGCAACGCGGAAACGGAAAAATACAGGCTCGGCTTCCGGATCTGGGAACTTGCCGCCCATTTGTCGCAAAACGACGATCCGGCGATCCTGCTCCAGCCGGAAATGGAACGGCTGCGCGATGCGATCGGCGAGACGATCAGCCTGTACGTCAGGGATGGGGGAGAGCGCATCCGGATTCAGGCGGTGCAGAGCAACCAGGCGATCCGCCGCGTCGCCCCGATCGGCGCCAGGCTGCCGCTGAATGTCGGCGCGTCCAGCAAAGTGCTGATCGCGTTCGCCGACCGCGACGTGCAGGAGGAAGTGCTGGAAGCGCTGGAATGGTCCGGCGAGGCCGAAAAGAGCTCGTTCGTCAAGCAGCTCGCCGAAATACGCCGGCTCGGCTATGCGACCAGCGTCGAGGAGCGGGAACCGGGCGCCGCGGCCGTATCCGCCCCTATCTTCAACCGGTCGCACAAGCTCGTCGCGGCGTTGGCGGCTTCGGGGCCGTCGAACCGGCTGACGCTGGAAAGCATGCGGGAGCACGCCTCGCTCGTGATCGAGGCCGCGAACCGAATGGGCAAAATGCTGATGAAATAACGTTTATAACGAAGGCCGAGACACCCGACGGAGGGGTGTCTTTTTTGTCGTTTTCGATTGACTGTTTCAGAGACGGAGCCGAAGGGTAATACAACGTAAGGCGGCCGCTAAGGATTTTGGAAGGAGGCGACCCGGAATGGGAATATGGATCAGCATTCTGATGGCTGTATTAATCGGAACGATCGGGGACGCACTCGTCAAAAACAAAATGCCCGGCGGGCTGTTCGGCTCCATGCTCGCGGGCTTTGCCGGCGGCTGGCTCGGATCGCTGCTGCTTGGCAGCTGGGGCCCCGTTATCGGGGGCTTCGCCGTTATTCCGGCGATCGTCGGCAGCGCCTTGTTCGTTTTTTTGCTGGGGTTGCTGTCGCAGGCGCTGCGAAAATCGGCCTAACGCCGCCATAGCCGCGACGACACGAAGGACGATTCCAATTACGCGAACGAGGAGGAAACGAAATATGAAGCTATCAGGCACATGGAAAGGCGCAATCATCGGTACGGTGGCCGGCGCGACGGCCGCTCTTCTGCTGGCCCCCGAGTCGGGGAAACGGATGCGCGAGCGGCTGAGACGCAAATCGCGCGACGTATACGACAAGGCGGCGGAAGTGACGCAAAACGTCCGCGAGAGAACGGCCGAGCTGGCCAATGACATACGCGATAAAACGGATGAGATCCGCAGCAAGGTTCGCGACAAGTCGGCCCATGCGGCTGACGAAGCGGCGGCGGGCGTCGGGAAGGCGGCGGACGCGATCGGGGACAAAGCCGGGGAGCTGTCCGACAAAGCGCGGGAGGCGCTCCAATCGGCGGAAGCCCGGTCGAAGGAAGCCGCGGAGGAAGCCAAGGAAAGGGTCAAAGCGTCGCTCGGATAGCGCGGCGCCGGAAACGCGATCAACGGTTAAGGAGGCGAACGGAATGAATCAGACGAGGATGAGTGTGAAGAGAGGCAGCGAGGAGTTCGAGCGGGCCGTCGTAAAGCTCGGCTTCATGCCGGGCGAGCTGGAAGGACGCAAAGTCGTGCAGCTGACGTTTGTTTCTCCCGAACGGAAAGGTAAAATCGTATACCGGATTCCGTTCGTCTCCGACGAGACCGAGACGATCACGCTGCTCGTGCACGAGGCCGATTTTTTCGGCGAATGGGCCGGCGCAGGCGTTCCCGACTCGATTCGGGAACAGGCGTTTTCGAAGCTGTGCGAGCTGATCGGGGTAAGCGGCGATATGCCGGACGACCGTCGGGGGCAGGGCGAACAAAGACGAACCGTCGATAGCATCACTCGCGATTCGGTGCAAGCGGGCGCGGTAAACGGGGTGATGGCGCAGGACGAGCACGATTTGGTTCGGCTGGGCAAAGAAATGAAGGCGATGAAAACGAACTCCGAGCTGGAGCAGGAAGGCATGGTGCCCGATCCGATTCAAAGCTGACGCCGCGATGCCGGCGTCTTTCTTTTGCCCTGGAAGTCCAGGGAGAAGCCCCGTATTCCGTGCGCTGTGCATTCTGTGGATAAGATGTGCATAAAGTTGGGGATAACAAAAGCTTCTGATCGAAGCTTTTCGATGCTGGTACATCCGTGTTTTGGCGGCCATTCTATATCGGTAACGAAAAAACAGGCCTCGGCGGCCTGTCTTTTCACATGGCGGCAGCGGTTCGCCGCAAGAAGCATATCCATGAATCGGCCTGCCGGCGATGACGGCTTACCCCGCATCCGCTTTCGCCCTTCTCGCGATCAAATCGTTCCATTCCTGCTCGGAGAAACGGCGTTCAAGCACCCAGTTTACGGCGATCGGACGCCGGCCGTACCGGACAAACTCGTCTTCCTTCAAATAGTAACCGTGCTCCCTGGCGATTCGGTAAGCTAAGCAAAACTGCTCGGCCGCATCGAGCGCCCGCTCCAGCTTGCCGAACGTGCCGAGCGCGCGCCCGAAGCCGAGCGGGTTCGTCCTCGCTTGAATCGAAATCGTGAATGAACGGCCATCCTCGCAAACCAATACGTCGCTTTCGAAACAACGAATTTGATGCTTGACTTCCATGTTCGTTCACCGCCTATCGGATTATTACGGGTTACCGTACTTATCATTACACGCGGCATAGGCAGTTGAAACCGGTTTCGCCAAAAAATGTTTGCGAATGCCGCGAAGCCGCGCGGGATTGATTGGCGGCGGACCGCAAAGACGGAGGCGCCGGCCTGTCCGGTTCGTTTCCGCGGCCCGCGGCCAAGCCCCCCGAGAAGAAAAAGCGCTAACGCTCGAAGCTTGCTCCGAAGCGTTAACGCGGATGCCGTGCGGCGCGCTGCATCAAGGATCGCCTTCCTCCAGCAGCGTTTTCAGCTTGTCGGTCGCCCGTTTCAATATTCGCGACACGCTCATTTGCGATACGCCCAGCCTGTCGGCAATGGCGCGCTGGGGCAAGCCGTGCTCGAAGGCGAGGACGAGCACCTGCCGCTCCTCGAGCTTCAGCTTGCCGACCGCGTCGGCCAAATCCATCCGGTTTTCGACCGAATCGTATTCGTTCGTTTCGGCGCCGATCAGATCGCCGAGCGTAAAGGCGGAATCGTCCTCGGACACGGGCGTGTCCAGCGATACGTAATGGTACAGCTCGCGTCCGGCGAACACCTCCATCGTCTCCTCGTACGAAAGCCCGAGGTGCTGCGCGATTTCTTCGATGTTCGGAGAGCGCTCGAGCCGGACGGTCAGCTCGTCGACCGCCTGCCGGAGCTGCGCTCCTTTTTCTTTGATCCGGCGAGGCACCTGGATGTACCAGGACTTGTCCCGCAAATAATTTTTCATATGACCGATGATGCTTTTCATGGCGTATGGCTCGAAAGGGCTGCCCAATCCGGCATCGAACTGGTCGAATAAACGGAGGAGGGCCATCTGGCCCACCTGGAGCAAATCTTCATAAAGGTCGGGACGGTTGCGGGACATTTTGCCCGCCGCCAGCTTGACCATCGGTTCGTATTGCCGGATGAGCGCTGTCGCCAATTCGTCCGTCTTGTTGCGCTGATATTCCACAATATCGGCGACGGACTCGTCGGGGGAAGGCCATGCCGGGTTTGCGCTCATGCCATCTCCTCACTCCTGGCGAGACGCTTCGTCAAGACGACCTCCGTGCCGATTCCGCTCAGCACGTCGACTTCGTCCATGAGCGCCTGCATCAAGTATAGGCCGAGACCGCCGGCTTCGAGCTGCTCGATCGTTTTGCCGCGCGTCGGCGGGACGGTTTGCAGTTCCGAAGAAACGTCGAAGCTTCTTCCTTCGTCCTTGACGACGATCGTAAGCGCGTCCGGAGCGATCCGGAACCGGATTTCCATATGGCCCGCCTCGTCGTACGCATGAAGGACCGCGTTGTTGCAAGCTTCGGATACGGCGACTTTCATATCTTCGATGTCTTCGTAGAGGAAGCCCAGCTTCGAGGCGATTCCGTACAGCGTCAGCCGGACGAGATCGACATAGTCGGCCGTAGCCGGAACGCGGAGTGTAACGCAAGGTTCAAGAGGTTTCATCGCTGTTTTCTCTATCCTTTCTCAATGGGCTGGAGCCGCCGGCGGGACGCTGGAGTTCAAAAACGGGGTGATGCCGGTCATGTCGAACAGTTTCTTGATGTGCGAAGGGATCGCCTCGACCGTAAACGCCCCGTTGCGGGCATGGCGGGCTTTCAGCACCGAAATGAGGATGCCGATTCCCGTGCTGTCGATATAGCGCAGCTCCTGCAAATTCAACGTAAGGATCCGGTCGCAAAGCTCCACAAGCGGTTCCATGACGGCGCGCATTTGCGAAGCCGCTTCCAAGTCGAGCTCGCCGCTTATGTATACCGTGCAGCGCCCTTCCTTCGTTTCGGTGCGCATTCGAAATTTATGGGAGGCATGCATAAGGCCAAACCATCTCCTTTGCCGTAATCGTCGATTCGTCGGTTGAGACTCGGTTTTAACCGTAATACATATGTAACCTCGGCGTTGTCATTTGAAACAGGTTGGCGAAAAAAAAGTTTTCGCCCGTGCGGATGCGTTTAAAGCGGAAGCCCGGCGGGTAACGACGTAGTAAGCCGGCCGTTAAACGATACCATCCGAAAGGAGCGGTTCCGATGAATATCGAACAGCATCGCAATGTCGAGATCGAGAAAAAGAACATTGAAAAAAGAACGGACTCCAGCCTGGTAGTGATATTATCCCCTTACGGTAGACAGTGAAAAAAGAGTTCATGATATCATGGATTCAGCACTGTTGACCGGAGGGGATTTTTTTATGCCACCCAAGAAGGGGCAAAAGTTTAATCGTTATGATGAAG
>NZ_JARBDC010000057.1:0-70313 GCF_036577625.1 Paenibacillus sp. GYB003
TATCGTCTCCAACCCGGCGCTGACGCTGACGTCGGCGACGTTTTCCGAGCGCGACCAGGAGCTGGAGCAGCAGATCAACGACGCCCAGACGAAATTCATTATGGGCAAAATCGACGAGGCCGGCTACTGCGCGACAAAGTGCGCGAAAGCCGCGCCGGAACGCTGCTCATGTTCGTCGTCGACGCCAGCGGCTCGATGCACGCCGCGAAGCGGATGAAAGCCGTCAAAGGAGCGGTGCTGTCGCTGCTTCGCGACGCCTATCGGCAGCGCGACCATGTCGGTCTGGTCGCGTTTCGCGGGAGCGGGGCGGAGCTGCTGCTGGAGGCGACCCGCAGCGTCGAGCTGGCGGGACGGAAGCTGCGCGCGATGCCGACCGGGGGGACGACGCCGCTCGCCGCCGGGCTGCTGGAAGGAGCGGACGCCATCCGGGTCGCGATGCGCAAACGGAACGGGCTCGTGCCGGCGATGATCGTCATTACGGACGGCAAAGCGAACGCATGCCGCGATCCGGACGGCGATCCGTGGCTGGAGAGCCGCGCCGCCGCGCGGCATATCGCCGCAGCCGGCGTGCAGTCGCTCGTCATCGACACGGAGCAAGGGTTCGTCCGGCTCGGCTTCGCCCGATTGCTGGCGGACGACTTGCGGGCGCGGTATTGCCGGCTGGAGGAGCTGGAGGCGGGTGCTATCGAGCGGGCCGTCCGCGGCATGAGGCGGACGTGACCGGTTTAAGTCCGCCGGGTCTCCATACGTTGTATCGGATCCATTTATCGGGAGAGTGATCGGGGATGAATATAACCGTACTGACGAGCGGAGAGACGGCGCAAACGCATTTGGCGGAGGCGTACCGGAGACTGACCGACGAACAGCGGAGCGAGCTTCGGCTCGTCGTGATCGATTTGGGCGACCGCCGGGCATCTTCCGTCCCGATCGAACAGATCGGACGAATGGCGGCGGAGGCCGACCTGATTTTGTTCGACGCGCACGGGGTTCGCAAAGAAACGGTCGCGGCCGTCTCCGCTATCGTCCGGAACGGCCCGGCGCATACCGTTCCGATCGGCGGCGATTCGTCGGACATCCGTTCGCTGCTTCGGCTCGGTACGCTGACGGCGGGCGATTTGCCGGCTCGGCCGATTCCGCGGGCGGACATGTCCGTACCGCCCGACAAGCGCGACGATTACCGGCGGTACGCGCTAATGAACGACTATTGGCGGGGCGGCGGAGCGGCCAACATGCTCGGCTTGCTTTGTCTCGCCGGCAAAGCGTACGGCGGCTGCGCGAATTTGCCGGAGCCGGCCGATCCGGTTTGCGTGCGCGAGCTTTGCGTCTTCGATCCGGCGAGCCGAACGGCGTTTTCGTCCCCGGACGAATATCGGGCGAGCCGCGGCTATGACGGCGGCCGGCCGACCGTGGCGCTCCTGTTTCTCGGCAACGGCAATCCGGATACGGCGGATTGCATCGGGCGGATCCGCGATAGGATCGAACCGTTTGCCGAGGCGCTGCCGATCGCGTTTCCGTCGGTCATGAACGTGCCGCTCGACCGGCTGCGCGAGCTGTTGTCCGGCGAGAAGGGGAAGGCGAGCCTGATCGTGAACTTTTTGCCGTTTCGACTCGGGATCGGACCTTCGGGCGAAACGTCGGCGAACGCCGCGACCATGCTGCAAGCGTTCGAAGCGCCGATGCTGCACCCGTTTTTCATGTCCGGGACGACGGAGGACGAGTGGGCCGGGTCGGTCCGCGGGCTGTCGCCGTCGCAGCTTCTCGTGCAGGTCGCGCTGCCGGAAATGGACGGCGGCATCGAAACGGTGCCCGTCGCCGCCTTGCGGCGCGAAGGGGACGATGCCGGGCTCGGCGTCGCCTTGAACCGGCTCGCGCTCATTCCCGAACGGGCGGAGCGGCTCGTTCGCCGCATCCGGCGGTGGCTCGAGCTGCAGCGCAAGCCGAATCGCGACAAAAAGCTGGCGCTTGTCGGCTACAACTACCCGCCCGGCGAATCGAACGTGTTCGGCGGCTCGTTTCTCGATACGTTCGCGTCTGTCTCGCGGCTGCTTACCTGGCTGAAGGAGCGCGGCTACGACGTGGAGGAGCTTTCCGCGGAGGAGCTGCGTACCCAATTCGCCGGCGGCGGTCTGGTCAATTCCGGGCAATGGACCGGGGAATCGGCCTCGGCCGGCATGATCCGCTACGCCGATCCGGGCTTTGCCGGCAAGCTGCGCGGCAAAGCGTGGGGCGAGGAAGCCGTCTCGCGCTGGGGCGAGCCCCCCGGAGACGTGATGACCGACGAAGGCGCGTTTCTCATTCCGGGGTTGATGAACAAAAACGTCTTTATCGGCTTGCAGCCTTCGCGCGGCATTCACGAGCATCCGGAGCGGACGGTGCACGACCGTTCGCTGCTGCCGACGCACCAGTATACGGCGTTCTACGAATGGATTCGCGACGAGCTCGGCGCCGACGCCGTCGTTCATATCGGCACGCACGGCACGCTGGAATTTCAGCGCGGCAAAGAATGCGGCATGTCGGGGGACTGCGTGCCGGACGAGTTGATCGGCGATTTGCCGCATATTTACTTCTACTATGTCGGCAATCCGTCCGAAGCGATGATCGCCAAACGCCGCAGCCGCGCCGTGCTGATCGGCTACCAGGCGCCGCCGTTCGCCGAGGCGGAGCTGTACGGGGAGTGGATCGATCTCGAGACGCTGCTCCACGAATACCGCGAGGCGGAGCAGCTGGACCCGGGTCGGTGCGAGGACGTTAAGCGGAAGCTGCGCGAGACGGCGGAAGCTCTCCAGGTTCGGGCGGAAACGCCGGAACGGTTGGAGGAGGAGCTGTACCGGATGAAACGGTCTCTCATCCCGAGCGGGCTTCATGTGCTCGGAGACGGCTATTCTCCGGAGGAGGCGGCCGCCCATATGCGGTTCGTGCTTCGTCACGAGCGGGGGGAAGCGCGCTCCTTGCGCGGCTTGCTTGCCGAGCGGAGAGGCTGGAACGCCGACGCCCCTGGCAAGGGCGTCCGTGCGGATGCGCTGGCGGAGCTGGACCTGGAGGCGGAAGCGCTCGTCCGCGCTTACATCGAAACGCGGCGGCTGCCGGCGGCGTACGCGGACGACGATCCGGCGCTGCAGGCCGAGCTGCTTCGCGCTCTGGCGTACGGCTACAAAGCGTACGCAAGCTCGATGGCGAACGAGGAGAAAGAAAACTTCTTACTCGCGCTCGAAGGCAAATACGTTCCCGCGAAGCTGGCGGGCGACGCGATCCGCACCCCGGACGTGCTTCCGTCCGGACGCAATCTCGTTCAGTTCGATCCCCGCGCCGTACCGAGCCGCACGGCGGCGGAACGGGGGGCGGCCGTCGCCGAGCAATCGATCCGGCAATACCGCGAAGCGCACGGCGACTATCCGAATACGACGGCGGTCGTTCTGTGGGGGATCGAAACGTCGCGGACGCAGGGCGAAACGATCGGGCAAATCTTGCATTATTTGGGCGTTCGCGTCGGCGGCGGAAGCGGGACGTTCCGCACCGAATACGAGATCGTGCCGCTGAACGAGCTCGGCAGACCGCGCCTCAACGTCGCCGTCCATATGACCGGCCTGTTCCGCGACATGTTTCCGAACGTGCTGGACGACTTGAACCGGTTGTTCCGCCGCGTATCCGAGCTGGATGAGCCCGACGAGCTGAACCGGTTTAAAGCCTGCTCGCGCAAAACGGCGGAAGAGCTGCTTGCCATGGGCTATGCCCCGGAGAAAGCCGCGGATTTGGCGTCCGCGCGCATGTTCGGTCCGGCGGAAGGCGAATACGGCACGACCGTCGCCCGCCTGGTCGAGACGAAACATTGGAGCGAGGAGGCCGAGCTGGGGCGCGCATACGCGGACAGCCAGCACTATGTCTACAGCCTGAACGAGCGCGGCCGCGCCGAGCCGGAGCTGTTCCGCCTTCATTTGCAGGCGGTCGACATCGTTTCGCAAATTCGTTCGAGCCATGAGCGGGAAGTGACGGATTCCGACCATTATTACGAATATTTCGGCGGGTTATCCAAATCCGTCGAGCTGGCGAAAGGCCGCAGCGTCGATATCCATATCGCGGACACGACCGGCGAGCGCGTCGCGACCGAGCCCGTGGAGCGTGCGATCGCCCGCGGCGTGCGCACCCGGCTGACCAATCCGAAATGGATCGACGCGCTGCTGGAGCATCCGTATCACGGGGCGCAGCAAATCGCCCGCCGCTTCGAATACGTGCTCGGGTTGGCGGCAACGACGGGGAAGGTGGACGAGTGGGTGTTCGACCGGCTGCATGACGTTTACGTCGTGGACGAGTCGAGGAGGCGCCAAATGACCGCAAACAACCGGTGGGCGTATCGCGACTTGGTCGAAACGCTTCTCGAAAGCGGGCAGAGAGGATACTGGCGGCCGGACGAGCAAGTGCTGGAACGGCTTCGTCAAACGTTTTTGCAGCTTGAAGGCGATTTGGAACGGACGACGGCCGGCGAAACGGGCCGGGCGGCGAACGCGGCGCATTGAACGATATTTTTCCGGCCCTTTGCATGCGCGATGCAAAGGGCTGTTTGTCGTCCGGGCGAATCCGTCGGCGGCTTATCGCTAGTCCGTCACAAGCCGAACGAAGTTTTGCGCCGTATTCGATAAAGGGTACTGCTTCAGCCAGACGAGCACCGATGCCGATTGCTGCTCCGAATCGGCGATTTCGTACGCGCGCACGGCGCGGCCTTTGTGCAGCTTCGCGACCGTTTCGGGCGCGATCGCGACGCCGAAGCCCGATGCGACCAGCTCCATCAGCAGGGCGACGTCCGAGCATGCGCAAACGACGTTCGGCTGCAAACGGCGGCGTACGAACTGCTCCATGACGAGATGATGCACCCCGAGCCCTTCCGTGCTGGGTACGATGAGCGGGAAGCGGCCGATCCGCTCGTACGTGATCGGTTCCGGTCCGGCTTCGAACGCGTTCGCGGCGATCAAGCAAAATCGTTCCGTTTGCAAATGGACAACGGAAAAGTCGGTGAGCTCGAGCGGCTGGCGGACGATCGCCAATTCGACGACGCGCTCCTTGACGAGTCTCAGCAGCTGGGCGGATTCGTTTTGCCGAATGTCGTACGCGACGTCCGGATACGCCTGCCGAAACCGGCGGAGCAGCTCCGGAAGCGCGTCGGACGACAGCGTATTGATGCCGATCGTCAGCACTCCTTTCGTGCCCGCGCCGACCTGCCTCACTTCGTTCTCCGCGTCCTCCAGCATGCCGGCGATGCTTAGCGCATGCCGGTACAGCGCTTGCCCGGCTTCGGTCAAAACGATTCCTTTGCCGACCCGCTCGACGAGCCTTACGCCGAGCTCCCGCTCCATCGTCTTCAACTGCTGGCTTAACGGCGGTTGGGCGATATGCAGCCTTTTCGCGGCGGCGGATATTTGCTTCTCTTCGGCGATCGCGATGAAATAGCGCAGCTGCCGGATATCCATAATCGATGCCTCCCGTACTATACGATTAACGTATGGATGTGCTACAAAAAGTATATTTTTCATATATGTCAATCTCATGGTAGCATAAAAGCGTACATCGCGACAGAAGGGGCCGCGAGGCAAGCCCATACGAACGGAACGGACACGAACGGAACGGACGGGTCGCTTCGCCCCGACCGCCGCACGACGAAAGGATGATGAACGCCATGAGCTCCCCCTCCTATTGGATCAAACACGTTCGCTTGGAAAGCGGCTATATGTACGAGAATGAAGCCGTCGTCGGGACGGAAACCGGGCTTTGCCATATGCGGATCGCGGACGGACGCATCGCGGAAATCGTCCCCGCCGACGAAGCGCTCTCCGACGATGCGCCGCAAGCCGACGCCGGCCGGCTATTGGCGCTTCCCGCCTTCGTCGAAAAGCACTGCCATCTCGACAAAACGCTGCTCGGGGATCGGTGGCGCGCACCCCGCCCGGCGGCAAGCCTGTTCGACATTTTCGAAACGGAAAAACGAACGCTGGACTCCGTCCCGACGACGACGTGGGAGCGGGCCGAGCTGCTGCTGGACCGAATGCTGCGTGCCGGCTCCACCCACATTCGCACCCACGTCGATTTGTACCCGGAAGCCGGTTTGAACAACTTGGAGGCGGTACAAGAAGCGTTGGCCGCATTCGAAGGGAAGTTGACGTCCGAAATCGTCGCCTTTCCGCAGCACGGGCTGCTGCGTTCCGGCTCGGCGGGCCTGGTCCGGGATGCGCTACGGCAAGGCGCCAGCCTTGTAGGCGGCGTCGACCCGGCGAATGTGGACGGCGATATCGAAGCGTCGCTGCGGCAAATGATGGAGCTGGCCGTCGAGGCGGATGCGGACGTCGACCTGCATTTGCACGATCCGGGCCATCTCGGGCTGTTCACGATCCAAAGGCTGGCCCGGCTTACGGAGGAGGCCGGCTGGCAAGGTCGGGTCGCCGTCAGCCACGCATTCTGCCTCGGCGACATATCGCAGGAGGAAGCCGGGGACGTCGCGGACATGCTGGCGGCGCTGCGTATCTCGGTCATCACGAGCGTGCCGGTCGGCCGGTCGATGCCACCCGTCAACCTGCTTCATGCCAAAGGCTTGCGCGTTGCCGCGGGGTGCGACAACATTTTCGACAGCTGGTCGCCCTTCGGCAGCGGAGATTTGCTGGAACGGGCAGGGCGTCTGGCGGAGCGGTTCGGTCGCAGAAGCGAAAAACAGCTTGCCGAAACGCTCGGCTTTATTACGGACGGTAAAACGCCGCTGCGGGAAGGAAGGCGGGTATGGCCGTCGGTCGGAGACGAAGCGAATATCGTATTCGTTGATGCCGGCTGTACGGCGGAGGCCGTCGCGCGCAGGGCGAGCCGGCAAGCGGTGATGCACCGGGGCAAGCTGGTTGCGGGCGGCTGGAACTAAACGCATCCGGCCACGAAACGGCGAATGCGAAGGAGGATACGAAATGACCGAAAGCTACTGGCTCGACAACGTCCGTCTCGAAAGCGGATACGAAATGGAAGACGCCCGGATCGCCGCGACGAAGACGGAACTGTGCCGCCTGCGGATCGAGGACGGCAAAATCGCGGACATTTCGCCTGCGTCAAGTCCGCTCGCGGCGGATGCGCGCGTCGCAGACGGGAAAGGCATGCTGGCGCTGCCGCCGTTTCGGGACATGCACATCCATCTCGACAAAACATATTACGGCGGTCCGTGGAAAGCGGTCCGCCCGGCGCCGCACGGCATTTTCTCGCGTCTTCGCGAAGAGGAGGAGCTGCTTCCCCGGCAGCTTCCCGTGGCGCGGGAGCGAGCGGAAAAGCTGCTCGGCCTGCTCGTTTCGCATGGCGTCACGCACGTGCGCGCCCATTGCAACATCGACCCGATCGTCGGACTCGCCAATCTGGAAGCGACCGTGCGGGCGCTGGAGACGTTTCGCGGAACATTGTCGGCGGAAATCGTCGCCTTTCCTCAGCACGGGCTGCTGCGCTCGAATGCGGTTCCGTTGGTCAAGGAAGCGCTGCGGCATGGCGCAACGCTGGTCGGCGGCGTCGATCCGGCGACGGTCGACGGCAATATCGAAGCGTCGCTGCAGGCGATGATGGAATTGGCGACGGAAGCGGGGGCCGGCGTCGATTTGCATTTGCACGATCCGGATCATTTGGGCGTCTTTACGATGCGGCGGCTCGCACGGCTTACGGAACAGGCGGGCTGGCAAGGCAAAGTAACGATCAGTCACGCGTTCGGCCTGGCCGGCGTTTCCGCGGAAGCGGCGGCGGATGCGGCCGATCTCTTGGCGGCTCTGCGCATGGACGTCGCCTCGGCCGTTCCGATCGGAGCGCGGACGATGCCGATTCCGATGCTGCATCGAAAAGGAGTACGGGTCCATCTGGGGCAAGACTCGATCACCGACCATTGGTCCCCGTTCGGCACCGGCGACATGCTGGAGAAGGCGGGCCGTTTGGCGGAATGCTGCGGCTGGAGCGACGAACGCGGCCTGGAAAAGGCGCTCGGCTTCATTACGGGCGGCGTTCTTCCGCTGGACGATTCCGGCAGCCGCGCATGGCCCGCGGTCGGGTCGGAAGCGAGCATGGTGCTGACGGACGCGAGCTGCGCCGCCGAGGCGGTAGCGCGGAGAGCAAAACGGAGAGACGTTTATTTTAAAGGGAAGCTCGTATCGTCTGCTTCGAATCGATAGTTCGGCTTGACAAGACATAAGTCCGAGGTACCGGAAGCTTCCGGTCGCCGGATCGCGAACCGCCGCCCATCTGCCGATTGACGGCTGCAGCGCATTGTCCGAGCCGGAAAAAAGACGGTTGACGAACTGCCGGCCGCATGGCAAATTAGGAGTGTTGCAGCGCCCGGCCATTCGACTGATTGACGCGGATAACCGGTCGCAAGCGAGCTATCGACCTTCGAACAGGAGTGAGCTTCATATGGCGGACCATCCGTTTACGCCGACCGTATATTGGAATACGATCGGCTCGCACGAACCCGCATTGTACGTCGAAAGCGGCGATACAGTGCAGACGACGACGGTCGACGCACGCGGCTGGGACAGCGCCGGGGACCAAGCCGCGGCAAGAGGCAATCCGATGACCGGCCCGATCCATGTAGCGGGCGCGGAGCCGGGGGATACGCTGGCGGTTCGCTTCGAGCGCATCGTGCCGAACCGGGAGTGGGCCTGGGCGTCCGACGTCCTGTCGCCGAACGTGGTCGATCCGGAGTTCGCCGCCCGCTTGCCGAAAGCGGACATACGGCGCTGGAAGGTGAACGCCGCGGAAGGCTGCGCCGAGCTGGAGGATGCTCGCGCCGGTTATTGGGCCGGGCGCCGGCTGCCGCTCCGCCCGTTTCTCGGCTGCTTCGGCGTCGCTCCGGCGCGGGGGCAGGCGATCTCGACGTCGACGTCGGGAGAGCACGGAGGCAATATGGATTATCGCGGCTTCGTCGCCGGCGTAACCGCATACTTTCCCGTGTTCGCTCCTGGCGCGCTGCTCCATCTCGGCGACGGTCACGCGCTGCAGGGGGACGGAGAAATCGCCGGAACGGGTTTGGAAATCTCGATGTCCGTGCGATTCACCGTTACCGTCCTGAAAGGGCGCGCGATCGGCTGGCCGCGAGGGGAGACGGAGGACCGCATATTCACGGTAGGCAATGCCAGACCGCTCGATCAAGCGCTGCAGTACGCGACGACGGAAATGCTGCGCTGGCTGACCGAAGATTACAAGCTGACGGTACAGGAGGCGAGCCAACTGCTCGGACAGACGGTTCGATACGAGATCGCGAACGTGTACAACCCGGCCTATTCGGTCGTATGCCTGATCGACAAAGCTTATTTGCCCGGCGTGGCGACGTCGTAGTCGGGGCGGACCAGAATGTCCGTACGCGGACCGGGTGCCGTAAGCTCCAGCGGCTTTGGCCTGTTGACCGGAGATCGAGCCGGACGGTATAATGAAGGCAAAGCGTAGTTTAAAAGGGAGTAGCCGATTCGGCAAAGTCGTCATTACGGAAGCATCGCGTTTCCCGGCTTTGCCGGCAGCGATACGTTGCAGGCGAGACTTTTACCCGTTCGAGGGTAAGGGTCTCGTTTTGTTTTTGCCCTCTCTTGACGCGGGATACGACTTAAGGGAGGAATGTCGGATGACACCAAAAAGGAAAGCGGCCGCCATGCTCGCCGCCGTCTTGCTTGCGCTCGCCGCATTAACCGGCTGCGGACTGCTGGACGGCGTGAACGAGACGATCGGCTACGTGAACGATGCGACCGGCTATATCAACGAAGCGACGGCTTTCGTCTCCGGGGCCGCCTCGCTTGCCGAACAGGCGGTTATGGACGAGAAGGCGCGCGAGCAGCTCCGGGCGAAGCTGGCCGAGATGAAGGCGTCCATCGCGGAGTTCAACCGGATCGAGCCGCCGGAATTCGCCAAATCGATTCACCGGCAGCTCGTGGAGCACAACGAAGCGCTGCGGATTAAATTGGACGCCTACTCCGAGCAAATCCGCAGCGGCAACTGGAGCTGGAGCGGCTCGGGCATCGCCGAGGCGGTAGCCCCGATAACCGCGCTGCTGGACAAAATCAAGGAGCTTCGGCCCGCCCCGTAAACGAGTAGAAAGCCTAATCGAGCCTTTCGCCGTTTTCGGGGTTGAAAAACAGCGCTTTTTGCATATCGATCACGATCGACATGGGCGACTCGGCGGGAAGCATACGGCCGGGAGCGGTTCGCGCTACGATCGGAGCCGGCGTTCGGACATCGAGGTGCACGAACCGGTCGGCTCCCATCAATTCGCTGTAGATGACCGATCCGCGGATGACCGCGCCTTGACCGGCGTCGCGGGCGTCGTCCACGCCGACATGCTCCGGACGGATGCCCAGCGTAACGGATCGGCCCGCAAGCCGGTCGACGGCCGGCGCTTTGGCGATACGACGAGGAATTTCCAGCGCGAAGCCGTTCGTACGAAATTCGAGCCTGCCGCCATGCTCCTCGAGTATTCCGTCCATAAAGTTCATCGGCGGCGAGCCGATAAAACCGGCCACGAACGTGTTCGCGGGGTTGTTGTAAATTTCTTCGGGCGTGTCGACCTGCTGGATGACGCCGTCCTTCATGACGACGACCCGGGTCGCCATCGTCATCGCCTCGGTTTGGTCGTGGGTGACGTAAATCGTTGTAACGCCGAGCTGCTTATGAAGCCGGATCAGCTCGGAGCGCATTTGCGCCCGCAGCTTGGCGTCGAGATTCGACAGCGGCTCGTCCATCAAAAACAGCTGCGGGTTGCGCACGATCGCGCGGCCGAGTGCGACCCGCTGGCGCTGGCCGCCGGACAGCTGCATCGGCTTGCGGTCGAGATACGCTTCGATTTCGAGCACGCGCGCCGCCCGTTTGACGGCGATGTCGATTTCGTGCTTCGGCATTTTGCGCAGCCGCAGGCCGAAGGCGATGTTTTCGTACACGGACATGTTCGGGTACAGCGCGTAGTTTTGGAACACCATGGCGATGTCGCGGTCTTTCGGAGGAAGCTCGTTGACGAGCACGTCGCCTATGTAAATTTCGCCTTCGCTGATGTCTTCGAGGCCCGCGATCATGCGGAGCACGGTCGATTTGCCGCAGCCGGACGGACCGACGAAGACGACGAACTCCTTATCCTCGATTTCCAGGTTGAAATGTTTGACGACACGCGGTTTGTTTTTGCCGTATTGCTTGCAGACTTGGTTGAGCGTTACTCGCGACATGAACCGATTACCTCCATTTATGCGGGTGATTGCAACGGGATTGGCGGAGATATGCAGCTCCGACATCCATTATATAAGGAAATGCCCGATCGTTTTGTTAAGATTGGTTAAATGCGGACTCCGCTCCGCGGGAGGGCAGCGGATGGATCTCCATTCAAGGACAATCCATGTTCGTTATCGCTCCGAGCGGGTCGATGCCCCCGGTTAAAAAGTCGCAATCCTTCTAAAC
The DNA here is from genome assembly GCF_036577625.1 of Paenibacillus sp. GYB003. NCBI lineage: Bacteria > Bacillati > Bacillota > Bacilli > Caryophanales > Paenibacillaceae > Paenibacillus > Paenibacillus sp. GYB003. Next base: position 11,419 of record NZ_JARBDC010000057.1, read on the forward strand.
GTTCAAAGAGTCGCTCCGCTATTCGATAGATTCCGAGCCGCCGAAAGGCGGTTTATTTGTTTGCCGACACAAAAGGATGGCGGACTTTTCCGGACGCGGCATATTCATCCGTTATGGCAAAATAACCGAAAAACGGCGGCACCGACCTATTTTGCCGAAAAACCGGTTCCAATCGTATACCGTCGGCATACATTGAATTATGCTTTGTCCTTGAATATAGAAATCTATCGGATAGGAGAAGCAAATCGTAACAGAATGGAAGGTGAAACGACACATGTCTTTCAACAACCTTGTGGTCAACGGCGATTTCGAATCCGGATTGTTGACCTCTTGGACATCCTCGAACGCAACCGTTACGTCGGCTCACAGCCACAGCGGATTATTTGCGGCAAGCTTGACGGGCGGAAACGTCAACTCCTATATTTCCCAATTCGTTCCAGTTACGCCCGGAATGAGGTACGAACTGTTCGTTTCGCTGGCCAACGCCGGCTTGACGCCGAACGCGTTCGCATTCGTTTCCGTCAACTTCTACGATGAGGCTTATAATTTCCTTGGGACCGGCCTGCTTGTCACGTTCTATAGCGGAAGAATTCCGAGTGTGTATAATGCGACTTGGCTGACGGCGAACCATCTGACATCCGTCGCACCGCCAACTGCGACACTGGCACAGCTGTATATAGGGATTCAGCCTCAGACAGGGACCTCAGATCTGATTGTCGACGACGTCCAGCTGTTGGAGTCGACAGGAACGCAAGGAGTTCCGGGTGCGACAGGCGCAACGGGTGCTACCGGTGCAACTGGGGCGACCGGTTCGACGGGAGCGGGCGTTACCGGAGCGACAGGCGGTACAGGCGCAACGGGTGCGACTGGAGCGACAGGCGACACGGGAGCGACTGGAGCGACGGGAGCAACTGGAGCGACGGGCGACACTGGAGCGACAGGAGCAACGGGAGCTACGGGTGAAACCGGAGCAACGGGCGACACTGGAGCGACAGGAGAAGCCGGAGCGACGGGAGCAACGGGAGCGACGGGAGCAACTGGAGCGACAGGCGACACCGGTGCTACGGGTAACACTGGAGCGACAGGAGAAGCTGGAGCGACGGGAGCAACGGGAGCGACGGGAGTGACTGGAGCGACGGGCGACACTGGAGCAACGGGTGACACTGGAGCGACAGGAGAAGCTGGAGCGACGGGAGCAACTGGAGCGACAGGAGAAGCTGGAGCGACGGGAGCAACTGGAGCGACGGGAGAAGCTGGAGCGACGGGAGCAACTGGAGCGACAGGAGAAGCTGGAGCGACGGGAGCAACTGGAGCGACAGGCGAAACCGGAGCGACGGGCGAAACTGGAGCGACGGGTGTGACTGGAGCGACGGGCGACACTGGAGCGACAGGAGAAGCTGGAGCGACGGGCGAAACCGGAGCGACAGGAGAAGCTGGAGCGACGGGTGTGACTGGAGCGACGGGCGAAACCGGAGCGACGGGTGACACTGGAGCGACAGGAGAAGCTGGTGCGACGGGAGCAACTGGAGCTACGGGTGAAACCGGAGCGACGGGCGACACTGGAGCGACAGGAGAAGCTGGAACGACGGGAGCAACCGGAGCGACGGGCGAAACTGGAGCGACAGGAGAAGCTGGAACGACGGGAGCAACCGGAGCGACGGGCGAAACTGGAGCGACGGGCGAAACTGGAGCAACGGGTGACACTGGAGCGACAGGAGAAGCTGGAGCGACGGGCGAAACCGGAGCGACGGGAGCAACTGGAGCGACAGGAGAAGCTGGAGCGACGGGTGTGACTGGAGCGACGGGTGAAACCGGAGCGACGGGAGCAACTGGAGCGACAGGAGAAGCTGGAGCGACGGGAGCAACTGGAGCTACGGGTGAAACCGGAGCGACGGGCGACACTGGAGCGACAGGAGAAGCTGGAGCGACGGGAGCAACCGGAGCGACGGGCGAAACTGGAGCGACAGGCGAAACTGGAGCGACAGGAGAAGCTGGAGCGACGGGAGCAACTGGAGCGACAGGAGCTACGGGCGAAACCGGAGCGACAGGCGCGACCGGTGCAACCGGTGCAACCGGAGCAACGGGGGCAACGGGCGAAACCGGAGCGACCGGAAGTGCGGTAGTTTAAGAATCGGTATGACGAACGTTTATCATCAAGAGGCCGTCCTAGCGGGACGGCTTCTTTTTTTTTCGGATAAACGTCAGACTTTTGAACCGCCCGGCATCAACATGGTATAGATTGCGGAAAGGAGAGATTGCGCTGACACCGAAACCGGATCATTCACAGCCGTCCGAATCTCGCGACGAAAGCGACGAAGCGCTCGCAGCACGCGCTCGCAAGGGGGATAAAGCCGCATTCGACGAGCTTGTCGCACGGCACCGGACGAAGGCGTTTACTTGGGCAAACCGAATTGCCCGAAATCATCATTTGACCGAAGACATCGTTCAGGATGCGTTGATACGCGCGTTTCTCCATCTCGGTTCGTTGTCCGATACGGGAAGGTTTCTGCCTTGGCTGCGAACGATCGTGAAAAACCAGGCGCTTATGCGCATGAGGCGGGGAGGTCCGTATAAAAAGGAGCTGCCGCTTTCCGGCTATACGCTGCCGTCGTTTGCGAAGAAGGAATTGGATGTGCGCGACATGGAGTCGATTTTGCATTATTTAACGGAACGCGTTCATCCGAATGGCGAAAAGGAAGACGCGAATCCGCAGCTTCTCGTCGAGAAATCGGAATGCATCGCCATGATCCGCAGCCTGCTGCCCTGTCTCACGGAGCGCGAGCGGCGCGTATTCGAAGCCCATTTCTTCGAGGAGTGCTCCCCGGGCGAAATCGCGCAGCTGTTCGGCTTGACGACCGGAAACGTGTACAAGCTCATTTCGAGATCGCGCCGAAAAATCGCGCAGGAGCGCGTGGCCGCGGCGATCCGCGATCATATTTTACGACGAAAGGGATTGGCGAAACCGATGAAAGTCATTTTGGACAAAACGATCATGCTAAAACCGTACGAAGCTTCGGTGCTTACGTTCAACAATCGCCTTCACCACGCGCTCATGCTGGACGATCCGGACATGTCGTTGCTGCGGACGGAAGGCTTCTTGATGTTCGCCTTCAACATCAACATCGAGCGAAAACGCGTCGATATGTCCAGCACGAACATGGTCGACCGGAATTATTATCTTTATAACGGGTTGCTGTCGCTCGGGTATAAATCCGAATATGCGGAAGCGTTCGATTTCGACCCGCCGCTCCCGGATTTATCCGTTCGGGCGATACGAATCGTCCAGCGGTCGATCGATCTCGGAATGCCCGCGTTCGTCTGGGAGCTTATCAATCGGGAGTTCGGTCTAATTTACGGGTATGACGACGAAGCGAACCTATTTTACGGCATCGACTCGAAGTCGGACGAGACCATTCCTTACGATCGACTCGGTACGCTGCAAACGAAATCGCTGTTCGTGCTCGGGTTCGTCGAAAAGACGGACATCCCGAAAGAACAGCAAGCGCTTCGGATGTGCAAAATGGTCATCCGTCATGCGCGCGGCGGCGAACGAACTTTTACCGGATATGCGAACGGGCTGGAAGGATACGATGCATGGATCGATGCACTCCATAGAAAATCGGTCGATCCGCTGGGACAAGCGTATACGATCACGGTCATTAAGGAAGCCAGGGAGAAGGCGGCCGGCTTTTTGCGGGAATTGGCCGAAAGCTGGGAATCCGGCGAATGGCGGGAACGGGAAATCGGAATGCTATTCATGCATGCGTCCGGGCAATATCTCGCCGTTTCCAGGCAGCTGGCCGCTCTAGCCGAGCTGTTTCCGGCACCGTCCGGCGGAGAACCGAACGATCCGGACACGGCGAACAAAGGCATCGCGCTGCTCCGAAAGGCGAAAGCCGCGGAGGAAGCCGGCGTGCGACGCCTCGAACAAATCGCCGAGCTTCTGGAACGGAGCCCGTCGGCCGGCAGCCATATCCCGATCGTCACCGATCCGCCGCGCGCTTATGTCATGTAAACCGACGATCGCAGCGGGGTTGCGGCTTCAGCCGGCCCCCGTTATAATGGTTGTATCGAAGGAGGTCGGTACGCATGGCAAATCAGTTTGCCGGAATCGGCTTAGACTCATGCAAAGCCTGATATTGGGGCGATACTTTGCGTGGGGCCGAACAGTTCGTTATCTAATTGTCGCCCGTTAAGCTTTTATCGTTTCTAATAGAATGGGCTTTGCACCTTATCTGGATTCTCAACAACCATAAGGGGCTGAAAGCGATGAACCAACCATTTATTAGAAACCACCAATACAATTGGATCAAAAAGCAGGCAGACCTGCTTCTGCATGCGTGCAGCACCGTATCCGACCCGAAAGTGGTCGAATCGGTTCGATCGAACGCGCATGCGAACGTCCTGCAAGCTTTCCCGCATGCGACGGAGGAGCAAAGGAAAACGCTCGAAGCCATTTCCGAATTGAATACGGCGCCGCAATTCCAGCAATATTTGCTCGGCTTGGAACCGTATCGGACGGAATTCGCGCATGTGACGGAGTCGCAGCTGAAAAAGCTGTTTCCCAAAAACAAGAAGCTGAAAATTCCGGATTTGACCGCGACCGATTTCCGCCAAGTCACGTACTTGGGCTGGACCGACATCGCGACGAATAAATTGTTTATCGTTTACGAGCTGAACGGACAGCTCGTCGGCGTCGAAGGCAAGTTTACGCCGGCGAACAAAAAAAGCGTCTGCTTCGTCTGCAACCGGCACGAAGAAGTCGCGCTGTTTACGGCGATCGCGAAAACGAAGCCGGCGAACGCTTCGCCCGATTATTACAAGGCGATCGGCAACTATTTGTGTGTAAACAGCGAAGCGTGCAACAAAAACTTGACCGATGTTTCCGCCTTGGAAACGTATATTCAAGCCGTATTGGGATCGTAATCCACGATTCGGGAAGCAAAGCTGCCGAAGTCTTTTCGGCAGCTTTTTCGTTAAACCTTGTAGGGCGAGGTAGCGCTATGCAAAAAAAGGTGACCCGCAAACATTCCCGTTCGCGCATCGACCAGATGATCAACGCCATTCGCGGCGAAATCATGACGGGCGAACGCGGCATCGGCACATATTTGCCATCCGAAAGCGAGCTGGAGAAACGGTTTCGGCTCGGCAACGACTCGGTGCGCAAAGGGCTCGAGCAGCTGGTCCGGGAACAGCTCATCCGCAAAATTCCGCGAGTCGGCAGCGTCGTGATCGCTAGGCCGGCTCCCGAAGAGGCGACGATCCGGGTCGGCATTTACAGCACGACCGACCGCGAAACCGATATATCGGACATGCTGGACCGATTTCACGAGAAGCATCCGCATATTCGCGTGCAAACCGAGACGATTCCGACCGGCGAATACGCGCGCTATATCGAGCGGCATATGACCGAAGGCACCCTGGATGCGGCCTTTGTCAACCAAAATACGTTCCGGCAAATGTCGGCCGAGGCGAAAATCCGGCTGCTGGAGCCGTTCGCCCCGCTTCCGGACTGCTATCCGTTCACGACCGAGCCGTTCGCGCTCGAAGGGCGGCTGCTTGTACGGCCGCTCTTGTTTTCCCCGTTGGTCATATGCTACAACGTCGACCATCTGAAGGAGCGCCGGTTGCCGGAGCCTGCGAACGAATGGACATGGAGCGAGTTGATCGAGCTCGCCCGGAACGCGGCGGTTGAAAACGAACGGTTCGGCTTTTGCTTTCATCTGCTGTCGCGCAACCGGTGGCCGGTATTCCTGCTGCAAAGCGGCGTAAATTTTGCGCCGGACGAGCATGGACGGTACATGTTGCCGGACGAGGCGTTGATCGAAAGCCTCGGCGTATGCCGGAGCCTGCTTGAGCAGCCGGGCGTATTTCCCGCCATGCTTTCCGGGCTGGACAGCGCTGCGGTGGAATGGTTCAAAGACGGCAGAGTGTCCATGATCATGACGACGTACTTCTCGCTCAACCAATTGCGGCAAACCGATATTCGGTTCGACGTAGCTCCGTTGCCCTATGTCCGCGAAAAGCGGAATTTGCTTGCCTGCATCGGCATGGTCGTCAACCGCCGGTCCGCAAAGAAGGAAGCGGCGAGACGGCTGGTCGATTTTCTCGCTTCCTACGAGTCGCAGCTGGCGATCCGCAAACGAACGTTCAGCGTCCCTGCGCTTCGCCAAGCGGCCGAATGGGAAGGAGAAACGGACGTCCGGCATCCGCCGCGGTTCGGCATTTTTCAAGACATGATTCCTTCGTTCCGCCAATTGGAGCATCTGCCTTTGAACGCCCGGGAGCTGGCGGCGATCCAGAAGCATTTCGAGCTGTTTTTGACGGGCTTGCAGGACGGCGCTTCGATGTGCAGGCAGATGGAGCGGACGTTGTACGAAATGAATCGCACTTCGATACTTTAATCTCCGATAGACGGTGTTCGGCGAGTCCCGAATGCCGTTTTTCCATTGAAGGAATCGCTTCCGTCCGAATAAGTTTATGACGTTAAAGACATGTTAAAGTCGAACGGAAACGACGTCCAGTCGATTGACAGCGTTTTCAAAACGATTTATGCTGCATATAGGGTCAGTATAGGGTTAGTGCTGGACGATCTTAACGGCCCCAAGCCATACCGTAAGCGTTAAAAAATAGCGGGAGCGCTGCTCCCCGCTCGGGAGGGATGAACGTTGACAATCAAGCTGCGAACGGCGCTGCGCCTTGCGGTTGCGTGGTGCCTCCTGTTGACCGGCATGCTGGCGGGCTTGCCCGAAATCGGCGCGGCCGATTCGAAGCCGCCGAATCTTCTTGTCAATCCGGGCTTCGAAACGCCCGGCGACGCCGATCGGCCGGTTCCGGGATGGCGTCTGCGAGGAACGAATCCGGCGGGAATCTCGATGGAGGCGACCGACAGCATCCGCTTCGAAGGAACGTACGCGCTTAAGGTGACGGACGATTCGACATCGACGGCCGCGGTCGCTTATAGCGATCCGGTCGAGGTTTCCGCCGGCGATACGCTGCGGCTCCGTTTCCATGCGACCGGCACGACCGGTACGATGTACGTCGGCATACGGACGTATAAGCAAAGCGGGGACGATGTCGTAAGCGGCTCGCTCAGCAACAAATTCGTTGCGCTGCCGGTTTCGAACGCATGGACCGAATATTCCGTCGAAGCGGACGCGCCCGCCGGTGCCGCCATTGCGAGAGTTCTCATTTATTCCCAAAACGCCGGGAGGGGATCAACCGTCGTGGACGATCTTCGTTTAAATCTCGTGGATACGGGGGCGATTCCGTACGAGCTTACGAATTTGGGCTCGTTCGTACATAATGTGGACATCAGCCGCGCCGTTTTTCATACGGATTCGTCCGGCAAAACGATCGCGTACGCGACGCTGTCGGGCTTGCCGGCCAAGCTGCTCGTCATCGACGTGGAGGCGGAGACGGTGCTGAAGCAAATCGCGATCGAGGATACGGTCGCCGGTACTTATTACAAAGGCGAATATGTAAGAGGTCTTGCGGTCGCTCCGGATGGAACCGTCTACATGGCGGGCTTGCCGACGAACTTGTTCAAGTACGTTCCGGGCGAGGACCGGGTCCGGTTCGTCAAAAAAATGCCGGGCTCCGCCGTGTACGATTTGAAGTTCGGGCCTGCGGGCGTTTTGATCGGCGGCACGTACAACAAAAACGAAGCGTTCGAATACGATACCGCGACCGGCGAGCTGGTCAATCTGGGCCGGGCGACGCCGGACGAATATTATTTATACTCGGTCGCGTACGACGAAGCCCGAAACGATTATTATTTCGGCATCGGCTCGCACGCCCATCTGATCCGCTACGACCGAGAGACGGGCGCCAAGACGGAAATTCCGCTTCCGGACCGGTATGCGTCCGCCCAATTCGTATGGGACATGAGCGTCGCGGGCGACAAGCTGTTTATGAGACTGTCGCCGGGAGCGACGGTCGCCATGGATTTGAATACGGGCGCATTCGAGGAAACGAGCGCGCCCGTTACGTCGCGGCTGATTTCGCCGCTGTCGCCCGACGCGACAAAAGTATATTTTACCGCCTCGTCGCAGCTCGGCCACTACGATTTCGGCACGAAGCGGTACACGATGCTCGGCGTCGAAACGTTTTCGGACGCCAACGGCTTCGCGTTCGCCCGGCTTGCCGATCCGCAGTTTCCCGGCGATACGCTGGTCGCGGTAACGGAAGGAAGGCTGTTCAAATACAACGTTTCGACCGGAAACACGCGCAGCGCCGTTTTGCGGATCGAAGGGGAACCGAGCGTACTGCAAACCGTGGCGGTCGGCAACGACGGACGCGTCCATACGAGCGGGTATGTAGTCGGGGGCAATGCGATTTACGATCCGGTCAACGGGAAACGGGAGGAATATTCCAAAACGACGGTCGGCGTCGAGCAAACGGTTCCCGGCAACCAAACCGATCGGGTGTTCGGCTACAAAGATAAAATGTATTACGTCACCTATACGGGAATGAGGGTGTACGAATACGATCAGGCGCTGCCTTGGGACCGGCAAGATCCGGTTCGTCCGAATCCGGCATTTTTGTTTACCGCCTCCGATGTGGGCCACCAAGATCGCGGACTCGCCGGAACGGTCATGCCGGACGAAGGGAAGCTGTTGATCGGCACCGTGCCGAAATACGGCTTTCTCGGCGGAGCGCTCGTCATATTCGACCTGGAAACGAAAGAGCGCGAAGTGTATTGGAACGTGGTCGATCAGCAGAGCGTGACGGCCGTGACGTACAAGGACGGATTCGTATACGGCGGCTCGAACGTGTGGGGCGGCCTCGGCATCGATCCGACCGAGACGGAAGCGAAGCTGTTCATATGGGATGTGGCGAACAAGCGAAAAGTGTACGAAACGGTGCCCGTTCCCGGCAAAAAAGGAATTACCGAATTGATCGTCGGCCCGGACGGCAACATATGGGGCTCGGCCGAAGGCGATCTGTTCATTTTCGATCCGGAGACGAGACAGGTGGTGCATCGGCAAAATTTGGTGACGCGTTCGTACGGCAGCGCGGTTTGGCGCGACGCCCGGTTCGTGAACGGTCCGGACGGCAACGTATATATTGCCCAGGCGGGGCAGTTTATGGTCATCGACGCGGCGACGAAGCAGAAGCAAGTCATACGCAAGTCGGGCAAGACGAATTGGCTGGCCCAGGACGATTTCGGCTATTTTTATTTGACCGAGGAAACGGAGTTGTTGAAACTGTCCATACCGGGATTGATCGCCCGGCCGATCGGGGCCCGTCTGGACCTAAGCGCGACGACGCTCGCCCCCGGCGAATCGGCGGACGTATCCATAACCGGGCTGCTGGAAAAAGGGCGTACCGTGCAAAAGCTGGAGCGGAGAAGCCCGCAATGGTTCAGCAGCAACCCGTCGGTCGCGAACGTCGAAGGCGGCAGGCTGGTCGCCAAAAGTCCGGGCTCCGCCGAAATATGGGCGCAAACGGTCATGGACGGGGTGCCGGTCGAAACCGGCCGCGTTGCCGTTACCGTTGCGAAGCCTCTGGCGACCGGGGCGCCCGGCAAGCCCGTTTTATCCGACGATTCCGGTCACGATACCGGATTGCGGGACGGAAGCTTTACCGTCGCGATGAACATGTGGTGGGGCAATAACGGCACCTCGTTCAAGCTGTACGAAAACGGCACGTTGATCGAATCGCTGGCGCTGCCGGACCGTTCGCCGAACCCGCAAACCGTGAAAACGGCGGTATACGGCAAAGTGGACGGAACGTACACGTATACGTGCGAGCTCGCCAACGTCTTCGGTACGACCGCGTGCCAGCCTCTTGTCGTGCAGGTGACCGACGCCGCTCCGGGCAAGCCGGCGATGTCCGCCGACAATTGGGACGGCGACGGCGCTTTCGGCGTGACGATGAATATGTGGTGGGGGACGAACGGCACCGAATATCGTCTGTACGAAAACGGTCGGTTAATCGAAACGAAATCGCTGCAGCCGGCTTCGCCAAACGCGCAAAACGTCGTGACGAACATAACGGGGAGGGCGGTCGGGACGTACGAATATCGCGGCGAGCTCGTTAACGCGGCAGGCGCAACGTCATCCGACGTCTTAATCGTTAACGTCGTTAAATAAAGAAGGCCATACGAAACGGGCAAGCTGCCGCATCCAAACGGCGGCTTGCCGCCGTTTGGGTCGCGAGACCGATCGATCGGCAAGAGAGCGGCCGGGCGCGTCAAAGCTTGCTTAAGCTATCCAATTCTTTTTCCAAGCCGATCATCGTCGCTTCCCGTTCTTCGGCGTCCTGGCCGTCGTATACGAGCTGCGCGACGAACTCCCACGCATCTTCCAGCACCCGTCTCATTTTGTAAAACCGCATGGCGTCCGGGTCGATCTCGTAACGCTCATGGCGCTTCCGATAAACGCTCAAAAAATCGGCGAAGTACGGCTTGTCCGCGAAAAACATCATGTCCGCTTCGACGGGGGCGAGCTTCAATCCTTCCCAGTCGATCAGCATCAACCGGCGCTCCGTCCGCATCAGGTTCCAATTGTGAATATCCGTATGGCACAACGCCAATCGCAAGTCGCTCTCTTTCAAACGGGCCGAAAGCGTTTCGACGGCATCGGTCGCGTCGCCGATTTGTCGGGCATACGAGCCGATCAGCTCGGCGACATCCGCCGGAACATCGCGCAATCGCCGGTTCGATGCGTCCCGCAGCTGCCGCACAAACGGCGCGTCAAACCGTTCCGCGATCGCATCCGTTGCGACCGGCAGCCGTCCCCCATAGCCGTGAAGCTCGGCCACGATTTCCGCCAACTCGCGAATTTGCTCTCCCGTCAGCCCGTTATCGCCGATCGTCTCCCCGTCAATATAGTCGTACAGCATGTAAACGGCATGCTCGTCATCGCATTTGAACGCGCCATCCGCGGTCGTCAGCGGAACGGGAACTTTGCCGTGCAGGCCGGTGTGACGCGACAGCCAGAGAAGGATCGGCGCATACGCGTCGATCGGAGCCGTCCATTTGGGCGTGGACGTTCTGCTTTTTTCGTACGCTTTCAAAAAATAAGACCGGCCGCCTGCGGTCACACGGAACGCCAGCGCCGCCCAGCCGCCTTTCTGCGGCGAGACGGAAGCGCCCTCAAGCCCGTATCGTTCATTCAACATCCTTTTGATGCCGTTCGCAAGCCGCTCCTGCATTCATCGACTCTCCTTCCGGTCGTTCCGTTCATCGGACCGCTTAGCGCCGCCGGATTCGGACGGCTTTATTTTCCCCGGAGTAATTCCCCAATAGTTGCGGAAGGCGCGGACGAAATGGCTGGAATCGGTAAAGCCGAGACGGTCGGCCACTTCGCCGATTTTTCGTTGTTCCAGCAGCAGCCGCTTCGCCTGTTCCATTTTCAGCTTCAGCGCATACTCCGAAAAAGGGACGCCCATCTCGCGCTTGAACAGCCGGCTCAAATGCGAGGCGTTCACGTGGATCCGCTCGGCGATCGCGTTCAGCGACCGGTCCCGGCCTCCCGCATCGTTCAAAAGAGCCACGACTTGCCGGATCAGCTCGTTCGACGGCGCCTCCGCGGACGTCATCCGATCGAGAGACGTTCCGCCAGCCGTGTCGTCGTCGCCGCGCACGTTCGTCTCGTACCGCAGCTCGATATCGGCCGGACGAAGCCGGTCCGCAGCTTCGTCGACGGTCAGCCGAATTTCCCGGGACGCCCGGTCGAACCGCCAGCCTTCCGCCGAAGCCTCGCCGCTTGCGGGCAGCGGCGCGCCGTTTACGAGCAGCTCCGCCGGCGCGGACTCGGCGCGGATCGTCACGTCGTATCCCCGCTTCGCCGGCATTCCGGAGAACGCTCCGGCTCGCGGCTCGATCCGAACGGTCAGCCGCCGCCGCTCCGCGCGGAAGCTCATTTTCGTTTCGGCGAACTCGCCGTTTCTGTATCCGAAGCTTACGCCGTCATCCTCGTACAGGACGGCTTCGCCCGATTCCCCGTACGGATAGACGAGCACGCCGATCCGCTCGGGCAACGCCGGGCCGACATGGCTGACGTCCGGCCATACCGGAATAATGGCTCCGGCGCGAACGAACAGCGGTCCTCCCGCGAAGGAAGGGATGTCGCTTACGATTTCCCGCGGACCTTCCAGCAGCGTCCCGGTCCAATAATCGATCCAGCCGCCGGCCGGTAAATGGACGCGTTCGTTCAGCGCGACCAGCAGCGAATCGCCAAGCATGTATTGCCCGGTCAACCGGTCCGCCGCCGGATCGTCCGGAAAGCCGAGCGGCATCGCACGCATGACCGGCAACCCCGATCGGGCCGCCACGGCGGCGGCGGAGTACAAATACGGAAGGAGCCGGTAACGGAGCTTGGCGTACATGCGAAACATTTGGAGCTGTTCGGGCTCCAGCAGGCTCGGATGCTGCCAATACGCCCAGCTGTTCACTTGGGACAGCGTTTGCAAAAAGCCGAAATGGATGCCGGCGGGCGAATGAACGTCCATGTCGGTCAAGGCGTTCGCGTTGCCGGACATAGTTTGATTCAGCAGCCGGATCGCGCTTTCATGCTGATAGCCGGCCCACGTCGCGGCGTACTGCTGGATGCCCGCATACCCGTTCATCGAGTAAACGAGCGAACGGCGTCCCGTTTGGTTCGCGAAGCCGTTGTGCATTTGCTTGCCCAGCAGCAGCGGGTAGAGATGGTGCATTTCCGCCGAGCTTAACCCGTTCGCCCACGTCGGGCCGGGATCGGTGTCGAAATGGAAGCCTTCCACCTTGAAAGCCGAGACGCCTTGATCGACGAATTTTTGCAAATGGTCGTACCACGCCTCCTCGGTTTTCTCCGCCGCCTCCGCCGATTCCGCTTCTTGCCGGGCCGCCAGCAGCAGCCGTTCCTCCTCGCGGGTGACGTCGAAGCTGCAGCACAGCCACAAGCTGAGCTTGAAGCCCATCCGGTGCAGCGCGCCCAAAAACGTCCGCGGCCCTTTCGGGCTCCAATCGGGAATCGCGAACCGTTCCGGGTGCCAGTTTTTGCTCGTGGAGCAGTCGCGGTACGTTTCCATCCAGCCGGGCTCCAGACCGATCATGTCGCACGGAATGTTTTCCCGGCGAAAATTGAGTCCGTCCTCGATAATGTCGCGCGCGTCGGCGTACTGGTTGCTGATGAACGTCAGGCCGTACGCCCACATCGGCAGCAGAAGCGGTTTGCCGGTCACATCCGTATAGCGGTCCAGCAGGACGGGCAGCCCGTCGCCTGCGATCAGAAACAGGTCGAGTCCGCCGCCGGTTCCGCTTAATCGGAGCGTGTCATGGTCCCGAAGGCCGATATCGATCGTATGCGCATGCGTCGTGGAAAGCAAAATCCCCCAACCGGCGCTGCTCATCAAAAACGGAACCGGCACTCGCGTATCGTCGAGCACCGTCCGCATATCCGCGCGAATGCCCCTCACCTGAAGACGGTCCGTCGCTTTATCGCCGAGTCCGTACAGTCTCTCCCCGTCGGCGAGCCGAAACCGCACTTCGAACCCGCCGCCAGGCTCGAGCTGCGGAGGGGCGGAGCTGTGCGTCAGCGTGATGCCGTCGGGGCGGGACAGCGCGAACGAGCCGCCCTCTTTGTCGACGGACAACGAGGCGTGCCGGGTCGAGAGCGTCGCGGTACGCCCGGTATCGCGAAGGTCGACGTGCGGAGCCGGGCCGCCGCCGGCGCTCCAAATGCCGTAACGAAAGAGCGGGCGCTCGGGAAAATCGGGGCTGTCGCCGAAACGGATTCGAAACGTATGCTCCGAAACAGCCTGCATGCAGACGAACGCTCCGTCGCGAAGCTGGAAACGGATTGGCGGGGACATGCGCGAATACCTCCCGGTTACGGATTCGAATGATGCGAAGACGAACGAATCGAAGATGTACCGCCGCGAACAAAACGGGGCGGATTCCATTTCGAGGAAGTGCAACCATTTTACCATGGGGCCACCAAGAAGTCATCAGAATACCACATTCCTGCAATCGGACGGCATAGGCTTCGCCCCGCGGCGTTTCTTACAATGATAGAGAACGAAGCGAAAAGGAGTTGGAGGCCGGATGGATGAAGCTTATATCGATTTGCCGGTGCGAAGCGGAGGGACGCTTCGAATCGAACCCGTCGCCGGGGACATATTCCGCATACGACTCGGCGAGCATTCTCGGTTTCCGGACGGGGCGCTGACGCGCTACGGCATTGTTAGAAACGAATGGCCGAAAACGCCGTTCGAGCGGGACGAGCGGGACGGCGTCGTTTCGATTCGGACCGGTCTTGCCGAAGTGCAGGCGAATGCGGAAGACGGGCGGATCGCGCTGTTCGACGGACAAGGCCGGCTGCTGCTGCGGGAGACGGCCCGGCAAGCCGCGCCGCAATCCGGCTTTGCCGCCGAGTTCGCGCTTGCGGACGACGAGAAGCTGTACGGCTTGGGGGACGAATCGAGACAGCTGCTGCAAAAACGGGGTCACCGGGCGAAAATGTGGGTGAAAAACGTGGACTGTTATGCGCCGATCCCGTTTTTATACAGCAGCAAAGGCTGGGGGCTGTTTCTCAATACGACGTGGAGACATGTGTTCGATCTCGGCCGGCAAAAGAAAGATCGCTGGAGCATGTTCGCAAAGCGCGGCGAACTGGATTTTTACTTGATCGCGGCGCCGGATTACGGACGGCTGATCGACCGGTTTACGGACATTACCGGCAAGCCCGAGCTGCTGCCGCTATGGGCGTACGGGTTGACGTTCGTCTGCAACCAGCAGGCGAACGCCCGCGACATGCTCGACGATGCGATGCATTTCCGCCGCGAAGGCATCCCGTGCGACTTGATCGGCCTGGAGCCCGGCTGGATGGAAACGTTCTATGACTACTCGGTCGACAAAAAATGGCATCCCGACCGGTTTTACGTTCCGGGCTGGGCCCGCACGGGACCGCAAACGTTTATCGGCGCGCTGGAACGGCTCGGCTTCAAGCTCAGCCTATGGCTGTGCAGCGACTACGATGTGACGTGGCACGAGGAAAAGCTGGCCGGACTCAAGGCGCCGGCGACCGCCTCCGCGTCCGCGCGGGACGACTCCGCCTCCTTCGACTACAGCCCGGACGACTTCGAGCAGGATTTGCGGGCGCATGCGCCGGTTTACATGGACCGGCAGACGAAGCGGGACGAACCGTGGTTCCGGCATTTGACCGAGTTCGTCGACCAGGGGGTGAAGGCGTTCAAGATGGACGGCGCCCGGCAGGTCAACGAGCACCCCGACCGCAGGTGGGGCAACGGCATGGACGACGAGGAGCTGCACAACGCGTTTCCGGTGCTGCTGAACAAGCAGATGCACGAAGGGTTCCGCGACCATACGGGCTTGCGCCCGATGATTTATACGTCCGGGGGGTACGCCGGCATCCAGCGGTATGCGGCGACATGGGCGGGCGATACCGGCGGCGGTCCGAAGCCGCTCGTCTCGATGCTGAACCACGGAATGGTCGGGCACGCGAACGCGAGCTGCGACATGGACGTGTTCACGCCGGCCGGCATCCATTTCGGCTTTTTGCAGCCGTGGTCGCAGGTGAACAGTTGGGCGTACTGGCGCCATCCTTGGCTGCTCGGCGACAAGCTGCTGCCGATGTTCAAATATTACGCCAAGCTGCGCTACCGTCTGCTCCCGTACTTGTATTCCGCCGCCCACGTCGCCGCGCGAACCGGCATGCCGATAATCCGTTCGATGCCGCTCGCCTATCCGGACGATCCGAAGTCCGACGGGCTGACGCAGCAATATATGCTCGGCGACAGCTTTCTCGTCGCCGCCTTCACGAAGGACGTTCACTTACCCGAAGGAACGTGGATCGATTATTGGAGCGGCCGCCGCTATGTCGGGCCGGCGGCAATCGAGGCGGACGTGCCGGACGACCGCGGGGGGCCGCTGTTCGTCAAAGCCGGGGCGATCGTTCCCGTCTGGCCGGAGATCGATTACGTCGGCCAGAAGCCGATGGATGCGATCGGCGTCCATATGTATCCATACGGGTCGAGCGAATTCGTTCTGTTCGAGGACGACGGGCTGACGTTCCGGTATCGCAGCGGCGAGGCAGCGCTTACCCGAATGACGAGCGCTGCCGACGGAAGCGAGCTCCGAATCGGCATCGGGGAACGGGAAGGGCGGTACGAAGGGATGCCGGAGCGGCGTTCGTTCGAGCTGCGCATCCGTACGGAACGCGAGCCGTCGGAAGTAAGGCTGGGCGACCGCGCGCTTCGTCGCGGCGACGATTGGCAGTTTACCGACGGAACGATCGCGCTCCGAGTCGAAGAACGGTCAGGCGGAATCGACATCCGCTGCCGATTAAAGGCTTAACCGAACTGTCGTTTGATTGTATCATGATATAAAATGGGGGATTCGCTATGTGGAAAAAAGCTTTGACGATGTTGGCCGTATCCGTTCCCGTTCTCGCCGCGTGCGGCGGCGGGGGACAGGGAGGGGAAGGCGGGAACGGCGCGGACGGCGGAACCGCGCAGCCGCCGAAAGCGGCGCCGAAAGAGCCGATCGAGCTTACGGTATCGCTGTATTCGGCGACCCAGGAGGAGTTCGACAAATTTTACGTCGCTCCGCTCAAGGAGAAGTTTCCGCACATGACGCTGAAAGGAATTCGGCCGGAAAAAGGTTCGTATATCGAAGATTTGCTGGCCGCCGGAACCGTTCCCGACCTGTTCATCGGATCGAAGGGGGCGCTGCCGAATCAGCTGAACGGACTCGGCTTGACCGAAGACATTTCCGGACTCGTCAAAAGCGGCGGCTACGATTTGTCGCGGCTCGATCCGGTAACGGTCGATATTATGCGGAAGGCGGCGAACGGCAGCATCGTCGGGCTTCCGCTCAATCTGAATGTAAACGCTTTATATTACAACAAAGACTTGTTCGACAAATTCGGCGTGCCTTACCCGAAGGACGGCATGACGTGGGACGACGTTTACGAGCTGGCGAAAAAGCTGACCCGTTACGAGCAGGGCGTCCAATACAGGGGCTTCAGCGACCGGTGGGGCGATACGTTTTTCGCGGGCAATCCGTTCGAGCTGCCGTACCTGGATCCGAAAGAGGAGAAGTCGACGTTCCAGAACGAAACGTGGAAAACAATCGCCGAAAACTGGCTTCGCTTCTATACGCTGCCCGGCCTGAAGTTCGATTCGAAGACGGCGTTCAAGGAAGAGGACCGCAAAGTGTTCCAAACCGGCATCTCCGGCATGACGATCATGGCCGCCGACGTCCCGAAATGGGAATTCGCCTGGGATATCGTGTCCGTGCCGACGTACAAGGAGAAGCCGGGCGTCGGCCTGCAGGCGAACGCGCGTTACAACTACATCATGAAGGGAAGCAAAAAGCAGCAGGCCGCCTTCGAGGTCGCCGCCTACATGACGTCGGAGGAATATCAGCTGAAGATGGCGAAGGACGGCCTGTTCCCGGTGCTGAACGACGAGAAAGCGAAGAAAGCGTACATGGAAAACGATCCGCTCTACAAAGGCAAAAACGTTAAAGCGTTTTACTTCCACAAGTTCGCTCCCGAGCCGCAAGGAAGAGCGCCCGGCCTCGTCAACGGGGTGAACGCCCAGGACAAATATTTGCTGCCGGAAATGATCAAGGTGCTGGCGGAAAACAAAGACCTGAACAGCGCGCTCCGCGATGCGGCCGAAGCCGCGGCGAAAGGGCTGGCCGAGGCGAAGTCCAAGTAAAAGTCGGGAAGCAGGGTGCCGCGCTTCGATGCGGCGGCGACCGATTTGCGCAAACGCCGCTTTCCATAACGGGGAGCGGCGTTTGCGCGATGCCGGTTCAGCCGCGAAATCCGACGATCCGTCTGTACATCGATTTGTTTTTCAGCTTCAAAAACAGCTTGACGTCCGGCCTGAAGTTCGCTTCGATAATCCACACTTTTCCGTTCCGGTCGATTCCCGCGTCGAGGCCGACTTTGCGGATCCGGTACCGGCTCCGAAGCTGCCTGGCCGCCCTCAAGGCGATCCGGTCCATCCGGCGGCCGATCCGTCCGGCCGCTTTCCCGCCTATGCCGGATTTGCGGAGCGCGACACGCAGCGGAACGACTTTGCCCTTGCTTCGCTTTATATTCGTGATCATATAGCCGGCGCCGGCGATTTTCGCCAATTTGCCCGTCACGACCCAACCGGACCGTTTGGACCGCTGCACCATGACTCTCGCGTCGAACGGCCTGCCGTTCACGCGCGCCAGCGCGATTTTTCGCTGCACGATGCAGGAGACGCCTTTCGATTTGCGCTTGATATACGAGTATACCGCGGACAAACCGGCTATCGTTCTTTTCTTTTTTCCGTAATGCACTTTGTACGTGCGTCCTTTGGCCGAAACGGACATGACGCCGGCCCCTCCCGACCCGCCGACCGGCTTGACGACCACCTTGCGGTATCGTTTCAGCAGCGAGCGGAAATGGCTTTTCGTGAAGGAGCGCGTTTTCGGCAGCGCCGTTCGCAGCGCGCGGGATTTGGCCAAAATCCGGTACTTCGCCAGTTTATTTCGGCTGAAGCTCATGCCAATTCACTTCCCCCGCCGCGTCGAACAGCGGATGATCCTCGTACCGGGTCATCCGGTTGTCGGCGTCGACGAACACGACGCGCGGCACGAGACCGGCCAGCTCGTTTTCGTCAAACAGGCCCAGGCTCAAAATGACGACCAAGTCGCCGGGCTGGAACAAATGCGCGGGCGGGCCATTGAGACATATTTTTCCCGAGCCTTCCGGGGCCGGAATCGCGTACGTTTTCCAGCGCGTCGCATTGCGAAGACTCGTTACCTGCACCATCTCGTACGGATGGATGTTCGCCGTCTTCATCAGGAGGGCGTCGATCGTAATGCTGCCTACGTAATCCAGGCTGGCCTCGGTAACGGTCGCGCGATGAATTTTGCCTTTGCACATCAATCGTTTCATCGTTGCAGATCCTTTCTTTTAGGGGCATTTGGGCATTCGGCTGACGAAGCAGCTTTCTAGAACACACTATGTACAAACGCACATGAACGTTTGGGCGAAGCAGGAAGCTGTGGGGAAATGGTTTTGACAGCGCGAAGACGTATCGCTTACGATATCATCAATCAAACCAGGCTCGCGGGAGAAGGAAGTGGGTTCGGTGAAAGACGATATCGTCTCATCGTTGCTGGAAACGGCGGAATTGAAGGTGCTGCAGTTCGATATGCACCGCCGCCGCGAGATGAATTACCGGAATCGGACGCTTCAACACTTTGACATGATGACGTACGTGAAAAAGGGCTCGGCCAAGCTGAAAGTGCGGGACCGCGTTTACGACATTCGGCCGGGAACCGTCATCTTCATCCCCGCGCTGCTGGAGCACGACCAATATAAGGACAGCGACGAGGAGACCGAGTTTTTATGGTGGCATTTTACGTACAAAATTCATAATTTGATCGACGTGCTGCCGTTTTTGAACATCCCGTACATGTATCCGCTGAAAAATTACGAGAAATTCGAGGCGGTATTCGACGAATTCATGCACACGACGTCCGGGGGCGGCTATTTGCCCAATATCGTCTTGCGCAAGGCGAAGGCGCTCGAGCTGCTTTTTCTGCTGCTTGACAACGCTTTCGAAAGCGCGGAGCACGCCGTGAAGGAACAGCCGTCCCGCAGCTTTTTGACCGTTCTGCTGAAAATCGCGGCGCAGCCGGAAGCCTCGTTTTCGCTGCGGCAGATGGCCGAGGAGCTGCATATGAATCCGACCTACGTCAGCAACCGCTTCAAAGAGCTGTTCGGCAAATCGCCGATCGTGCTCCACAGGGAAATCAAAATCGCGAAGGCGAAATCGCTGTTGGAGACGAGGGAGCTGAACGTCGCCGAAATCGGCCGCATGCTCGGCTTTAACGATACGCAGACGTTCGCCCGGCTGTTCAAGAAATATACGGGCATTTCCCCGGGACAATACAAGCGCTTGTTCGACCTGTAAAAGTGTTTAACTTAGGCAAAGCGGTGCTCTATGTTTTCGTTGTCCGAACCGTTTACAATACGGGTGATTGTACATCATCATAATCCCGTTTGGGAGGGGTAAGATGGACACGTTGAACATCGTTTTCCCGGAACAAAACAAAGTGGAGCTCCGCGAGGAAACGCTCGACCCTTCGCTCGGGCCGACGCAGCTGCTGTGCGCGGCAAGATGCTCCCTGATCAGTACGGGGACGGAAATGCAGTGCCTGCGGGGCGTATTCGACCCGGAAACGAATTGGGCCGATTGGGTAAAGTATCCGTTTCGTCCCGGCTATTCGATGGTCGCGGAAGTGCTGGAAGCGGGTGTCGGAACGGAAAGGATTCGCAAAGGCGACCTCGTGTTCACCGAACATTCGCACGCCCAATATTTTAAAGCGGAAGCGAGGCACGCCGTCCCCATTCCGGGACCGATCGGCGCGGAGCAAGGGGCCTGGGTCAATTTGGCGAAAACGACGCAGCTCGGCGTCCGAAGGGCGGAGCTGCAGCTCGGGGAGACGGTCGGCGTCATCGGGCTCGGCATACTCGGCCAATTGGTGACGCAATACGCCTATGTGTCCGGAGCCCGGGAGCTGTTCGCCATCGATCCGGCGGAAAGCCGGTTGAAGCTGGTCCGGGAGCGGCCCGGCGTTCATCGGCTGGCGATGGACGCCGGCGCGGCGCATGAGCGGATCCGGGACATGACCGGCGGCGCCATGCTGGACGTCGTCTTCGACGTTACCGGCCATCCGGCGGCTTTGGCCCAGGCGACGAAGCTGGTCAAGCCTTTGGGACGCGTCATTTTGCTGGGGGATACGGCCACTCCGTCGCAGCAGCAGATGGGACGCAACGTCGTATCGAATTCGGTATCGATCCTGGGCATTCATGCCCGTATGGATTACAAAGGCTGGCGCCATCCCGATATGGCCGCCCTGTTTTTGAGCTATATCGCCCAAGGCCGGATGGATGTCGCATCTTTGATTACGCATCGTTTCTCCCCGCGGGATGCGGCGGAGGCGTACGGGCTGCTCGCGACGAACCGCGGCTCGGCCATGGGCGTGCTGTTCGATTGGACGAAGCTGAACGCGCAATGACCGGTTGGCGGGCAAGCGTCTGCCCGGCGGGCGAATGGCTTTCTCCGCATCCGGATACAGGAATAGATCCCGCTAATTCGTCTCCGAATCGATATCGCGATGTAGAAACGGGAATAACTCCCGGCAAATCTGCACCGCATCGGCAAAAAAGCGCGATTCGGGCCATGGTAACGGGAGATTGTCCGGATAGTGTGGCAAGCAAGGGGACAATCGGTACAGGTTACAGGAGGTTCTACCGCTAATATCGTTTTGTTATTCCCCCGGCGCGTAAAAGCGGGGTTGCACTGCCGTGGCCGTCCGGGCTTCTTTCCCGGACGGTTTTTTCGTTTCCAACCATACGCTGAGCATCTTGACTATTAAAAAGAGGGAGGATATGATGAAGCAGTAGTTTAGTAAATTAGTAATTCAGTAAATTAGTAAATCGAGAAGAGGGAACTGCCATGAAAATACCGACCACCTTAAAACATAAGCCTGTCATCGTGTCCGAAAACTACGAGCGCATCGACGGCCGCTTCGCCCGAAACACCGATACGAAGGGGCTGTCGCTCGGATTGGCGCAATGGAACGACAGGGGAAAGCTCGACATTTCGGCCAAAGTATGGCGATATACGGGGGAAAAGTGGTCCAGACAGTCGGAGGAGCTGCCGCTGCACCGGGTGCTGGATTTGTCCATTCTCATCTGCCGGACGCTCGAGCATTTTCGCGAAGCGTACCGATACGAGCATTTGTACGATACGAACAATCCGGTGATCGATCGGGTCGGCCTGCAGGGCGACGCGATGACCGTGGCGGTATGCACGGACAATGAAAAGATCAACGACGATATTCAGCTGTTCAGCCAAGCTTTGAGCGACGACGACGAGATGATCGGGGAACGGCTGCGCACGTTGTCGAGAATATTGAAGGACATGGGCTATTGACGTCCGTCGTACGGAAAGGAGAAAGTCATGGAGGACCGGGAGCAGCAAGCGTTATCGCCGGGCAGGCGGCTGACCGACGAGGAGCGAGCGCTTGTCTGGATAAAGCCGTTATCCCATAAAGTCAGCGAGGAAGAACGGCGCATTTGTCGGGAAGTAAGGCGCAACTGGAATCGCGGCGAGATGAAAATCGCCAACATTTTGCTCGAAGGCGACGCAGGCTCCGGGAAAACGCAGCTCGCCAAAGCGCTGTCGGCCGATTTCGGGCTGCCATATACGAAAGTGACCTGCTTCGCCGATATGGATAAGACGGATATTATCGGCGCCATTTTGCCCGTGCTTTCCTCCGAACGATTGGATCGGCTCGAGCCCGCGGAGCAATCCGCGCTGAAAGCCTTGTACGAGAGCGACGGGTTTCGAAGCGCGACGGACATTTTGACGGACGCCCTGGGCATTTCGTACGAACAGGCGTCCGTCAAGCTAAAGCAATTGCTGAAGCGGGCGGCTTCGGTCGCCGACGGCGAGGCGGTCGAGTACCGATTTTATCCTTCGGAGATCGTGAGGGCCTATCGGAACGGGTATTTGCTCGAAATCCAGGAACCGACCGTCATCCGGGACGCCGCGGTGTTAATGGCGCTGAACTCCGCATTGGAGCTTGACGGCGCCATCAACTTGCCGACCGAAATCGTGCGCAGACATCCGGACTTCATAGCGGTGATCACGACGAACCGCGGCTACGCGGGAGTAAGGCCGTTGAACGAAGCGCTGCGCGACCGGGTGCAGCATACGGAAAAGATGGATTTGCCGCCCAAAGCGGTCATGATCGAGCGCGCGATCGCCAAAACCGGTTACGGGAACGAGCCGGTGCTGGACGCGCTCGCGGAAGCCGTCATCGTCCTGGACCAAACGGCCCGGGCCAACGCGATGAAAGGCGTGGCCGGCATGCGCTCCTATTTTTACTGGGCGGACGCGGTCGCCGAAGGCGTTTCCGCGCGCGAATCCCTTTACCATAAAGTCGTCTACAAAATTACGACCGATCCCGACGAAATCAAACTGCTCGAGGACGCGCTTCGCGGCAGCGGGCTGCTGGCGCGATTGGACGAACTTCCGGCCGAACGCAAAAAAAAACGAACGATGACGCCGTAGAAATCCGAACATGGGGCCAAATCGACGACACCGACACCGCAGCCGACGACCGTCCGGAAGAAACCGGCATCGCCTTGAAAAAGTCCGCGGATAGCGACGAAAGCCGATCGGCCGATTCCGACGATCTCGCCGATGCCGAAAGCTCGGATTCGGGAGAAACCGGCGCGCCCCGGTACCATCGGGCCAATCCGGAAGCGATGTCGGAGGAGGCGATGCGCAAAGAACGCGAATTCCGCAAAAAGCTGAATCGCGACGCGAGACAGATTGCCGCCGAGTCCGTTCATCGCGGCGTGAAGCTCGTTGTCCACCGTCCGGACTTCGATTTGGACTTCGAGGCGGAATATGGCGAACTGAGCAAAGGGATATTGCCGATCGTACGGGAAATGGTCGGGAAGACGCTCCCGCTGCTGGAGATGGAGACGAGCTCGGAATACGCCAGAAATCATTATTACGGCAGCAACTTTCAAGCCGACAGCGTCGCTTACCGGGACTACAGGTATTTCGCCCGAAAACGCCCTCCGACCGATTCCCCTTCGCTGGCGGTCGGCGTAAGGATCGACGAATCGGCGTCGATGGCGGCCTTCGGCCGGTTGGAAGCGGCGAAACGCGCGGCGATCGCGGTTTATGAGTTTTGCCGGTTATGCGGGATTCCCGTGTTGATTTACGGCGATACCGCCGACGTTTCCCGGCTGGAGCAAATGTCGATCTTTGCTTACGCCGACTTCGACAAGCCGGATCCCCGCGACCGGTTCCGGCTGATGGGGATTCGCTCCAGGAGCAACAACCGGGACGGCCTGGCGCTGCGGCTGATGGCGGAGCGATTGGCCGCAGCGCCGCAAAAGACGAAGCTGCTGATCGGCATTAGCGACGGACAGCCGAAAGCGATGGACGATTATACCGGCCATTATGCGATACTGGACATGCAGCGGACGATCGCCGAGTATGAACGGAAAGGCGTTGCGTTTTTGGCCGCCGCGATCGGCCAGGACAAAGACGTGATCCACCGCATATACGGGAACGAGCGTTTTTTGGATATCGCGAATTTGGAGGAACTTCCCGCGAGGCTGGTACGGATTATCGCACGGTATGTATAGGTTCTCTCATGTCTCCGTTAGGCGTTGTCGGTTTATCCGCAAATCAAGACGGCTGCCCGCTTTCCGGCAGCCGTTTCTTTTTCCGGTCGCGGCTTTGCCGCGGCCTTTATTCGGTTCGGTACAGCTGGCCGCAAGCCGCGTTAATGTCCGATCCGAATTGTGTTCGGACCGTGACGTTGATCCCCTCGGACTTCAAGATCCGAACAAACGCCTGGATCCGACCGGGATCGGTCGGCCGATAGTTTTGCGGCGTCACTTCGGTCGAATTGTAAGGAATCAGATTGACATGATAAAGATGTTCCCCGGGCCCCCTTCCCCGCAGCAGCCCGGCAACCGCTTCCGCATGCGCCGTCGAATCGTTGACCTCTTGAAGAAGAATATACGCGATGTACACCTTTCTTCCGGTATGCCGGATATGGCGATCCAATGCGTTCAACACGTCGCGGACCGGGAACCGGTCGTTGATCGGCATCAGCTCGCTTCGCTGATCGTCGAACGGGGAATGCAGCGAGAAAGTTATATTGACCTGCGGAAACTCCCGTGTCAGCCTGTCGATCCCCGGCAACAAGCCGATGGTGGAAATCGTAATTCGCCGATGTCCTAAACCGAAGAGGCGCGGGTCGGTCAAAATCGTCAATGCATCAAAAAGATGAGGGTTGGCGAGCGCCTCCCCCATACCCATGAACGAGACGCTGTCCAAGGCGTGGCCGTTCAAATGAAAGTGAAGCAATTGATCGGTTATTTCATCGGCTGTCAAATTCCGTTTCAGGCCGATCGTACCGGTGGCGCAAAACTTGCACCCGAACCCGCAGCCGCACTGCGTGGAAATACAATACGATTTCCACCCGCGTTCATAAGTCAGTCGTACGGCCTCTACGCGTTCGCCGCCCGCAATGGCAAACAGCACCTTGCTGACCTGATTCGACGCGAGTTCCTTTACCGGAACGACGCTGCAGACGCGCGGACCAAGCGTCCTGGTCAACTCGTCGCGTAAAAATCGGGGCAGTACGGTCATCCGTTCGTATTCGCCGACGTTATGCTTGAAAATCGCGTCCGTAATTTGCGCATACCGGTACATGGGCTGCTTGAAGTCGGACAGCATTCGCCGAATCGTTTCATATTTCGAAGTTGGTTTCATGTCTTCTCCTTACCGCCGGAGAAAACGTCGAAAAGCAGCCGTCGGCCGGCGCTTTAACACGTCGATAACCAACTACGCAGGCAAAAAAAGCAACGATACGCTTGCAGACGGATCGCTACGTGCATCTGTCGATAGTCGGGTAAACCTCCGGCGACCGATTAGTTTGTTTGTGAACCGCTTCGCTTGACAGGAACCGGCTCACACAATCATCTACGACCTCAATCAGCATCGCTTTCATCCTCCTGAACGGATTAGTTTTTCAGCTCGACAATCTTTGTCGCGATCCGCTTGCAAAATTCGCTGTCATGCTCCACAAAAAGGATGGTCGGAGCATGCTCCAGCAGCAGCTCTTCGATTTGCATCCGGGAAATGACGTCGACAAAATTGAGCGGTTCGTCCCAGACGTGTACATGAACCCGCTCGCACAGGCTTTTGGCGATCAACACTTTCTTCTTCTGGCCGCCGCTAAATGACGCCATGTCCTTTTCGAATTGCAAGCGCGAAAAATCGAGTTTCCTCAAAATCGATTTGAACAAGCTTTCGTCAATCCCGCTGCTTCTGGCAAATTGCGACAAATCGCCCCGCAAGTGCGAGGTGTCTTGCGATACGTAGGATATTTTCAGCTGACTCCCTATTCGCAGTGCGCCGGAATAAGAAATATCTTCTCCGCAAATCCGTTTGAGCAAGCTGGATTTTCCCGAGCCGTTCGGGCCGGAAAGCGCAATGCGGTCCCCTTGCTCGACGGTAAAGCTGACATCGCGGCAAACGATCTTCTCGCCATAATGAATCGAAACTCGGTTAAGCTCGATCAATTGGTGTTTGTGATACGCCAATTGCGATAATTTCAGGCTTTCCGAGCTTTCGACGTTTTTCAGAAGCCGGGATTTTTCCTCGATCGCGGACTGTTGTCGCTGCTCGATCGACTTGGACCTCTTCATCATTTTGGCGGCTTTGTGGCCGACGTACCCTTTATCGACCTTGGAGCCGGAATTGCGGGTGCCGTTTTTTGTTTTTTCCACCTCGTGCGACCAGTTGCTCGTCCGCTTGGCCGAATCGGACAGCCGCTTGATGTCCTTCCTCAGCTTTTCGTTCTCGGTCATCTCGAAGCTGTCTTGCCGTTGTTTGTTCTCCCACCAGTCGGAAAAGGTTCCTTTCCGGATTTCGATATTGGTATTGTTGATCGAAAGGATGTGGTCCACGCAGTTGTCGAGAAACGCCCGGTCGTGCGATACCAAAATGTATCCGCTCTTGTCGTTCAAATAATCGCTGACCAGCTTCCGGGCATGCAGATCCAGATGGTTGGTCGGCTCGTCGATGAGCAAAAAACGGTTTTCCTTCAAAAACAAAGCCGCCAGCAGCACTTTCGTTTGTTCGCCGTTGGACAGCGATTCGAACGGTCGGTAGAGCACGTCCTCCGACACCTTCAGCAGCGAAAGCTCGCGCAGAAGCTGCCAATGTTCAATGTCCGGATCAATGTCGGCGACGACGTCGACGGTGTTGTTCTCTTTGCGTGCAACATGGAAGGGGAAATACTCGAAGCCGACGCCCGCCGAAATCGTTCCGCTGTATTCGTATTTGCCGAGAAGCAGATGGAGAAACGTGGTCTTGCCCCGGCCGTTTCTTCCCGTAAAGCCCAACTTCCAGTCGGTATCGATTTGAAAGCTTACATGTTCAAAGATGTTGTCGGAACTGTCGTCGTAGGCAAACGTCAAGTTCGTTACTTTGATCGATGACATGTCGGTAACCTCCTTTGTTATTTTCCGTAACGACAAAAAGAGCCGCAAGAAAGTTACCTTTCTTACGGCTCAAAAAAATACGTCAAATCCAACCCGGTCGCAGGGCATGAAAAGGATCTATTTTTTGAGTGAAAAGAATAAGGTAACTTTCTTGCCGAAAAGAATAAAACAAATATTGCTCTATTCTTCAAACGACGGCAAGAAATATTACATTATTCTTTTCATCTCCTATCGTCCAGTGATAGCGAAATTTTAACATATCCGTTTTTACAACGCAAGCTTGAGAAATCAAGCTTTTTTTGTTTTCTTAACAAAACGTTCAACCTTTTTGTCGTTTCGTGTCGGATTCGGTTGGGCGTCGGTTACTATTCGCATAAGCCTAATCAATCTGCCGTTTGGAGGGGGGATCGCATGATACGGTTTCATCAGGTCAACAAGCACTACGGACAATTTCACGTGTTAAAGGATATCAATTTATCCGTGAAATCCGGCGAAGTCGTCGTCGTCATCGGACCTTCCGGCTCCGGGAAAAGCACGCTCGTTCGCTGCATCAATCGATTGGAAACGATTACAGACGGAGAGCTGATCGTGGACGGTATCCGCGTAAACGACAAGAAGACGGACATTAACCGGCTTCGCCGCGATATCGGCATGGTGTTTCAGCACTTCAATCTGTACCCGCACATGACGGTTTTGAAAAATATTACGCTCGCGCCGATGAAGGCGGCGAACGTATCCGAGGCGGAAGCGCGCGAAACCGCGATGTTTTATTTGGAGAAGGTCGGCATTTCCGGCAAAGCGGACGCTTATCCGTCGCAGCTGTCGGGCGGTCAGCAGCAGCGCGTCGCGATCGCGAGAGGTTTGGCGATGAAGCCGAAAATCATGCTGTTCGACGAGCCGACGTCGGCGCTCGATCCGGAGACGATCGGCGAAGTGCTGGACGTCATGAAGAAGCTCGCGCACGAAGGGATGACGATGGTCGTCGTTACGCACGAAATGGGATTCGCCCGCGAGGTGGCGGACCGGGTCGTCTTTATGGACCAAGGCAAAATCGTGGAGGAAGCCGCGCCGGCGGACTTTTTCGCCGAGCCGAAGGAAGAGCGGGCCCGTTTGTTTCTCAGCCGCGTCCTGAACCACTAAGGAGCCGCTAAGGAGCCGCCCGGAATCGAACAATCGGAAGAAGGGGAGATTTTTGATGAGCATGTGGAAAAAAGCAACGGGAATTACGCTGACGGCCGTCATGGCCTTGTCGCTGGCCGCTTGCGCCGGCGGCGCCAAATCCGGCGACGGAGCGAAGCAAGGGTCGCAGCCGGCCGCAAGTCCGGTCGAGCAAATCAAGGCGCGCGGCAAGCTGATGGTCGGCGTCAAATACGACTTGAATTTGTTCGGCTTGAAAGATCCGGCTACCGGCAAAGTCGAAGGATTCGACATCGACTTGTCCAAAGCGATCGCGAAAAA
The DNA here is from genome assembly GCF_036577625.1 of Paenibacillus sp. GYB003. Taxonomy (NCBI): domain Bacteria; kingdom Bacillati; phylum Bacillota; class Bacilli; order Caryophanales; family Paenibacillaceae; genus Paenibacillus; species Paenibacillus sp. GYB003. The sequence goes on from NZ_JARBDC010000057.1 coordinate 39,930, forward strand.
AATATTCGGCGACGAAAACAAAATCGAGCTGAAGGAAGTGACGTCGAAGACGCGCATTCCGATGCTCAAAAACGGCGAAATCGACATGATCGTCGCCACGATGACGATTACCGAAGACCGCAAAAAAGAAATCGACTTTTCCGACGTCTACTTCATGGCCGGCCAATCGCTGCTCGTGAAGAAGGACAGCAAAATCAACGGACTGGCCGATTTGCCGAAAGGCGCCAAAGTCGTGACGGCGAAAGGATCGACGTCGGCCGCGAACATTCGCGAGAAAGCGCCGGGCGCGCAGGTGCTCGAGTTCGAAAACTACGCCGAGGCGTTCACCGCGCTGAAAGCCGGCCAAGGCGACGCGCTGACGACGGACAACGCGCTGCTGTACGGCATGGCGAAGCAGGACCCGAACTACCGCGTCGTTTCGGAAACGTTCACCGAGGAGCCGTACGGCATCGGCATGCGCAAAAACGAAGACGAGCTCGTGAAGCTGGTGAACTCGGTCATCCAGGACATGAAGGCGAACGGCGAATACGACAAGCTGTACGAGAAATGGATCGGCGAGAAGCCGAAAAAATAAGGCGATTTCCGGCGGGATGGGCATCCCTTGCCCATCTTGTCCGTTTGTTTCGGAAAGGAGGGCCGGAATGCTGGATTTTACGATATTGATCGAACATTTCGATCAATTTATGGCCGGGTTTTGGAATACGATCAAAGCGAGCGTGCTCGCCCTGATCGGCAGCTTCGTCATCGGCACGGTGTTCGCCGTATTCCGAATCGCGCCGGTCCGGTTCCTGAACGCGATCGGAGCCGCATATGTAGAATTTTTCCGCAATATCCCGATTCTTATTATCGTTTTCTTCATGTTTACCGGACTTCCGGTGCTCGGCGTCCGTCTGGAGCCGTTCGCCGCGGGCACGATCGGCCTGACGATCTATACGTCGGCGTTCATTGCCGAAGCGATTCGCGCAGGCATTCAGTCGGTGCCGAAAGGACAGATGGAGGCGGGCCGTTCGTCCGGCTTCACGTACGTGCAGACGATGCGGTACATTATTTTGCCGCAGGCGGTCAAGCTCGTCATTCCGCCGCTCGGCAACCAATTTTTGAACCTGATCAAAAACTCGTCGGTCCTCGGCGTCATCGCCGGACTCGATCTGATGTATTACGGCGATTTGATTTCCGCCTCCACGTTCGTTACGTTCGATGTTTACATTTTCGTCGCTTTGTTTTATTTAGTATTAACGATACCGCTCAGCTTCGGCATCCGCTATATGGAGCGCCGATTGGCCGGGGCAAGGTGAGGAGGGGAAACCGATGGATTTTGCAGGCGCCTACGCTCCTTCTCATTTGAAGTTTTTGCTGCAAGGGTTTTGGATTACGCTCGAGGTCGCTTTCATTTCGATCGTCCTCAGCTTTTTGGTCGGCACGCTCGTCGGCATCGTGCGATACTGGCGCGTCCCGCTTCTATCCGGCATCATGGCGGTCTCGGTGGAAACGATCCGCAACCTGCCGCTCCTGCTCATCATTTTCTTTACGTATTTCGCGCTGCCGGAAGTCGGCATCAAGATGAGCAAAATGAGCGCGGCGATCGTGGCGCTCGTCATCTTCGAATCGGCGATGCTGGCGGAAATCGTTCGCAGCGGCCTCGCCTCGATCGATAAAGGTCAAATCGAAGCGGCCCGTTCGTCCGGCTTGTCTTCGGCCCAAACGATGCGCTACGTCATTTTGCCGCAAGGGCTGCGGCGCATGGTTCCGCCGATCGTCTCGCAGTTCATTTCGCTGCTGAAGGATACGTCGCTCGCGGTCGTCATCGCGCTGCCCGAGCTGATGAACCACGTTCAGATCATCAACGGACGCAACGTGAATTACGTCATCCCGTCGTATGTATTGGCGGCGCTCATGTACTTCGTCGTCAATTACGTCTTGTCCGTTTGGTCCAAACGGCTGGAAAGCAAATATGTATAAAAGCCGAATACCGGATTCCTGATTTGCTGCGAACAGCTCCACTTTAAAGTGGGGCTGTTTTGGGCACTCTAACCTTATTCGTTTTTTCGGGAGGTGTACCGAAAACGCCATGTCGGATCGAACCCGTATATTGATCGTGCTTTTGCTGAGCACGGCGCTGCTCGGGGAAGTGAAGCTGAATCCGTTCGGGGATACGTTCCGATTTTCGCTTGGCATCGTCGCTTACTTTTTCGGACTGCTCTGGTTTTCCGTTCCGGTATTGTCGACCGGACTGCTTACGGGCGCTTTCGTCGTCCTGTTCCGGATCGGGGTCGATCTCGTTACCGGACACGCCGGACTGTTTTCCAGCTTCGTGCACCATCTTCCGACGTTCGTTTTTTATTTGACGTTCGCCCTTTCCGTCAGGCTGCTGCGCCTTCGCAGGCAGGCCGAATACCCGATCCGGGTCGGCTTGGTCGGGGGAGCCGCCGATATCGCCTCGAACTGCGCCGAGCTGTTCGTTCGTTCGCTGCTCGTCGTCTCGGCGCCGTTTACGTGGAAAGCGCTGCTGCTGATCGCGATGACCGGCCTGCTGCGCAGCTTTTTCGTCGTCGGGCTGTACAACATGCTGTCGATCCGCCAAGTGCGCGAGCTCGGGGAATGGCGCAAGCAGGAGCTGGAACGGCTCGTTCTGCTCAATTCGAGCTTGTACGAGGAATCGTTTTATATGCGCAAATTGATGGACCATGTCGAGAAGCTGACGCGCGAAACGTACCGGCTGTACAAAAAGCTGATCGACCGCGGGCTGCCCGAGCACCGCGAAGCGCTTCGGGTGGCGGAAAACGTCCACGAGCTGAAAAAGGATTTGCAGCGCATCGTATCCGGCCTGTCGAAGCTGATGAAGCCGACGCAGGCCGGCGACCGGCTCGGCATCGCCGAGCTGTGCCGGCTCGCGCTGCAGGCGAACGAAGCGTACGCGGAAGCGCGCGGCAGACGGATCGCCTTCCGGTTGAAGGCGGACGTGCAGCTGTTTACGAACCGGACGTACGCGCTGCTGTCGATTTTGAACAATTTGCTGTCGAATGCGGTGGAAGCGATTCCGGAGCACGGCGCGATCGACCTGGAGGCCGAGCTGGAGGACGAGTGGCTCGTGTTCCGGGTATTCGACGACGGTCCCGGTATCGCGGAGTCGGAACGGGAATTGGTGTTCGCGCCGGGGTATTCGACGAAATTCAGTCCGGACGGATATTTCTCCACCGGAATCGGGTTGACGCATGCCCGAGATATCGCCGGATCGATGGGCGGAACGCTCGAGCTGCTGCCCGGCTCCGAAGACGGGGCGCGGTTCGAGCTGCGCATCCCGATCGGCCAACTGCTGCGCAAGGGGGATGCCAATGAACATGAAGCTGTTTCTGATTGACGACGATGCGGCCGTCCGCAAAATGCTCGAACGAATGATCGCGGAGAGCGGGCTCGGCGAAGTGGTGGGGGAAGCGGCGGACGGCCTGGAGGTGTCGGCCGGAATGCTGAAGGAGGCGGACGTCGTTCTCGTCGATTTGCTCATGCCGGGACGGGACGGCATCGAGACGATGAAGGCGCTGCGCAGGGAAGGGTATGCCGGAGCGTTCGTCATGATCTCGCAGGTCGAGCACAAGGAGCTCGTCGGCGAGGCGTATCAGGAAGGCGTCGACACGTTTATCCGGAAGCCGATCAACCGCTACGAGGTGCTGTCCGTATTGAAGCGCGTCGGCCACCATCTCAATCTGGTCCGCTCGATCGATTCGATCCGCCACTCGCTCAGCGCGCTCGGAGGGGACCCCCCGGCTGCGCAGCCGCAGCATGCGGTAAAGCCGTCGCTGGAAGAGAAAGCCGGGTCGATGATGCTGCAGCTCGGCATCGCCGGAGAAGCCGGAGCCGGGGATTTGATGACGATCGTCCGCTGGCTGGACGAGGAGGAGCGGCGAAACGGCCCGCTCCGGGAGCTCCCGCCGCTCAAGGAGCTGTATGCCGAGGCGCTGCGCAGCGACGACCGGTTCGGTCCGGAGAAGCATACGGATAAAGAAGTGCGCGCGCTGGAGCAGAGGATGCGCCGCATGGTGCTGCAGACGCTGACCCACTTGTCGTCGCTCGGGCTGACCGATTACGCGAACCCGATTTTCGAGCATTACGCTTCCCGGCTGTTCGATTTTCAGGAAGTACGGACGCGGATGCGGGAGCTGGAGCAGGAGGCGGAAGGCACGAGCAGCAAAGCCAACGTAAAGAAGTTCATTCAGGCGTTTTACATGGAGCTGAAGCAAGGCTGACCGTCGAAGATGAAATCGTCGACGTCCGGAAGATCGAGGCGCGCCCTCGGTCTTTTTTTTGTTAGTAAAAAATCGGGATCTTTGGTGATCCCGTGGTTCGGAAGACTGAATATGTACGCTAAAGCATGGGGCGAGCAGCGCCTTTTGTTTCCACCTCCGACGGATTCGAATCTTGCCGGGCCGTTGGAACCGAACGAACGGGAAAACCTCCGGTTAACACGCTATCCCAGTGGCGTCGTTTCGAAATACCGGGAGAAGCTCCCGATAAAATGGCGTAGTATCGGCGAAAAGCGCGGATTGGACGAATATAACGGGACGTATTCCCGTTGTTTTGCCCGTAAACGGGAAGCGACCCGAAACTAGCGGGAGCATTTCCATCTCGCATCCCGCTTCGCCGCAGAAAAGACCGTCCGTCCCGACCTTCGCTTAAGCGCCGAAGCCGGAGGGGGCTTCCTGCTGCCGGCGGCGGGACACGGCTCGTATGAACGGCGCCGGCGTCGCCGGGAGTTGGAGCGGGGGCGAGCATCGGGGCGGCGGCGTCCGTTACGTTTCGGAAGCCGACTGATTTCGCTCATCCTCGAAAAAAGTCGACAGACGTTTTTCTTGTTCGACACGGACTTGCACATTTCCATGGAACAATTTACCTGGTCGTGCTACACTGATGGAGGTTTGTCGACGCAATCGATATTACAAGACGGGGAGAAGCGGAATGAAGAGAATCGTATGGTTATGCTTGGCGGCCTTGCTGCTTTGTTCGTTTCCGGTAATGGCGGCGGATGCCGGAGCGAGCGTCAACGTGATCGAGAAAGGTCAAATCGTAACGGTCTCGTTGAACGAATACGGCGAAGAACAATCTCAAACCGACGCGAATGCGTTCGTCGAGAAAGACGGCATCGCGATGGTTCCTTCGTTTGTATTCGGCCGGTTGAAAAACGCGCTTAGTCACACGTACGACGAAAAAACGGGCGCCATCCGTTTTTACGATTCCGGCAAGGAGCTGTTTTACGAACTGAAGGTCGGCAGCGACCAAGTGACGGTGCTCGACCGGAACAAAACGAAGCAATCCGGCTTTACGCTGAGCACCGCCATATCGCTCCATTTGGTCGGAGATTATCCCTGCTATCCGCTCGATTTTTTCCAAAAAATCGGCTATGGCGCTTCGTTCGACGGCTCTCGGACGATCACGCTCGACTTTCGGCCGAAGCCGGCCGCGGCCGAATCGGACGAACCGAAGCTGGTGCCGTTTTCTATGGGGACGAAGCACGGGTACATGGATGAATCCGGCACGGTGGCAATCGAACCCGAATTCGACGGAGCCGAGCCGTTTTCGGAAGGAATGGCCGCGGTCGCATCGGAAGGCAAGTGGGGATATATCGATGCGACCGGCAAAGTGGTCATTATGCCGCGGTACGATTCCGTTACCGCTTTTTCCGACGGGATGGCCGCCGTCGGAATCGACATGAACGGCGAATGGAAATTCGGCTATATCGACAAGACCGGCAAACCGATGCGCGATTTCGATTACGATTACGCCTTGCCGTTCCGCGAAGGGTACGCTCTGGCGGCGAAAGGCAGCACATTCGCGGTCATTAACAAATCCGGCACCAATCTGGTCTACAAATCCCACGACGATGCGGGCCCTTACTCGGAAGGGCTGGCGAAGGTCGGCCGCGGCGACAAATACGGATTTTTGAACAAGCGCGGGGAGGAGCAAATTCCGCTGCAGTTCGAAGCGGGCGGCGACTTTTCCGAAGGGCTGGCCGCCGTTCGGTCGAACGGCAAATGGGGGTATATCGGCAAAGACGGGACGTTTGCGATCGAAGCCCGATTCGACCATGCCGGACCGTTCGCGGAAGCGCTGGCGGCCGTGAAAATCGGCGACAAATACGGATTCGTCGACAAATCCGGCCAAACGGCAATTTCACCCCGGTTCGATGCGGTAGGGTCGTTTCATAACGGCTACGCTCCGGCGATGTCGGCGAATAAATGGGGATATATCGACGCCAAAGGCGATTGGGCCGTCCAACCCGCCTACGACTTCGCTTACGGTACGGCCGGCAGCCTGTTTTCCGTACGGGAAGGCTCAAGGACGATCTATCTCGATGCGAAAGGGGCCGAAGTCCGTCCGCGCGACAAGGGGGGCAACGAATACGTCCTGGTGCTCGTCGCGGGAAAGGTGATCGAAGTGAACGGACGGCTTCTCGATCTGGAAGTGCCGCCCGCCGTCGTTCAAGGAAGCACGCTCGTCCCCGTACGGCCGATTTTGGAAAGCTTGGGCTTGAAGCTGGACTGGGATCCGACCGCGCAAACGATTAAAGCCGTCCGACAAGGACTTTCGGTCGAGCTGCAGATCGACAATCCGACCGCTCGCGTCAACGGAGCGAACGTAGCGCTTGCCGTCGCGCCGGTCATTTGGAACGGCTCCACGCTCGTCCCGGTCCGTTTCATTTCGGAAAGCGCGGGAGCCAAGGTCGATTATGCGCCGTATCGTCCGGTCTCTCTTTACGAGATGGGTATGCACGACGCTTGGAGCGACTTTGACGGATGGGCGGAGGAGTACAACAACGCCGACCGCGCGACGCAGATCGATATGGAATCGAAGCTGCAGGCCGAATTCAACGAGCTGGACGCGATGTACCGGACCGCATTTTCGCAAGCGCCCGACAACGACGCCGCGTATATGGAATACGCCGTCTTGCTGGGCGAGCTGGCGCAAATGTTCGGTTCGGACGAACTGTGGGACGAATCGGCGAAAATGGCGGCAAGTGCGGCCCGACTGAACGGCGACAATGCGCACTATTACATGCTTTATGTCGCGGACCGCACGGCGACGGAGGCGGAAGCGATCGAGCAATACCGCGATGCGGCGGAAGCCGATCCGTATCTTGTGCTGAATCACGCGGCCGCGAACGGAACTTATCTCGATGCGGCGGCGGCGTTCGGCGAGATGAACGGGATGAAGGAATTTGCCGTCTACTGCTTGAAGCAGGCGGTCCGATTAGGGACCGCCGAAGCGAAGGAGCAAGCCCAAACGCTGCTGCGAGGCAAATACGGGATGTAAAGCAGCGTCCCGTCGTACATGCGTCATGACCCGAAACGCCAATCGAGGACGGCCCGCCCATACGCGCGGCGCCGTCCTCGGCCATTTTCGTTAACCACAGCAAAGAGCGTCCCCCCGCCGTATGATACAATGAAGCTGAAATCGGTTGCGGGAACGCATATCCGTTCGGCCGGGGGGGATTCTCATGACGAAGTCGCTTCCGTATTCGTTGTTCCATGAATATTACTACCAGTGGAGCTTGAAGAAAAAATTCACGTCTCACTCGCACGCGCTTTACGAAATTTATTATTTTCACGGCGGCAAGGGCGATTTTTTGCTCGGCGGCGACAGCATCGCGCTGCAGCCCGGCGATCTGATCATTATGGACGGTCTCGCTCCGCACGGCCCCAAAGTTCAGGCGGGCGACGAATACGTGCGGTCGATGTTCCAGTTCGACCCGTCCGTGATCCGCTATTTCGACGAGCGGCTTCACGGATTTAATCCGCTGCTTCCGTTCGAGCGGCTGCTGCACTGCCACATCCGGCTCGCCGGCGAGTACAAGGCGGAGTTCGAGGACATTTTGCAACGGCTGAACCGGTTTTACGTGCAGCGGGACAAGATCAGCAGCAGCCGCTTTTTGATGGCGTTTTACGACATGCTTATTTTTATTTACTCCCGCTGCGAGCGGCAGCTGGAGAAAGCGGCTCGCCCCGCGTCGGAGAAGGAGCGGAGCGTGCGGGAGGTCGTCTCGTTTATCGAGCACCGTTACGCCGAAGACATTACGCTGGACCGGCTTGAGAAGCAGGTATACAGGAGCAAGCAATATTTGGCGAAAATATTCCGCGAGGCGACGGGCATGACGATCATCGATTATTTGCACCGGCGCCGAATCAATCACGCCAAGCTGCTGCTCAGCCTCGATCGGACGAGCTCCGTCACCGACGTTTGCTACGAGGTGGGCTTCAAAAATTTGTCTCATTTCAGCCGTCTGTTCAAGGAGCAGGAAGGCGTTTCCCCGGAACGGTTCAAAAGGCTCGCGCGTCAAGCCGGGGAAAACGGATAACGCCGCATGACGCGCGAAAGCGGAATGGAGATGAACGCACGATGGTCGAACGAAGATCGAAAGCTTGGCTGCCGCTGGCGGCGGCGGGGTGCATCGTTTTGTCGAGCTGCGGTGGAGGCGCTTCCATGAAAAGCGGCGGAGCCGGAACCGAAGCGGAGGGGAAAGCGCCGGCGGCGGACGAATATACGGGGGGACCGGTCGAGCTGCTCGTGCAGGACCGCAACTCCGGCATGACCGAGGAAGAGTTCCAAAACTATTTCGCCAAGCCGGTCAAGGCGAAATACCCGGACATTACGCTGAAGCTGACGCAGGAGAAGGACGTCCAGAAGCTGATCGCCGGCGGTACGCCGCCCGACCTCGTCGCCGTCAGCAACACGCTGCTGAACGATTACTTCGCGCTCGATTACCCGGAAGATTTGACGGCGATGATCAAACGGTTCGGCATCGATATGGGATCGATCGAGCCGAGCATCGTCGACGCGTTGATCGGACTCGGCCGCGGAACGGTTTACGGACTGCCGTTCGGCATGAATTACGGATCGACCGTTTACAATAAAGAGCTGTTCGACAAATTCGGCGTCCCTTACCCGAAAGAAGTCATGACGTGGGACGAATATCTCGAGCTGTCCAAACGATTGACCCGCGTGGAGGGCGGCGTGCAGTACATCGGCGGTTCGCCGCACAGCGTGCCGAATATGCTTCGCCAGTACGGCGTATCCAGCGTCGACGCCAAGGACGAGAAAATCGTCCTGACGACGGATAAGCATCGGATCGTTTATTCGCTGGAGCAGCAATTTTTCGACATTCCCGGCATGATTCAAGGCAAAACGTACCAGCAGACGAACATCACGAACGGAAAAATCGCCATGCTGCCGACGTGGATCGCGTCGTGGGCGGCGACGGTCCTCAAGAGCAAGCCGGCGTTCGATTGGGACGTCGTCGCGAATCCGGTATTCAAGGAGCGGCCGAACATCGGCAATCCGGTCGACTTCCATATGCTGATCGTCCATAAAGCGGGCAAACGGAAGGAAGCCGCTTACCGGGTGCTGCTTACGATGCTGTCGACCGAGGCGCAGCGGGAGTTGACTAAAAACAGCCGAATCACGCCGCTGAAAGATCCGGGACTGAAGGCGATGTTCGCGCAAAACTCCAACGTGTTCGAAGGCAAAAAGCTGCAGACGATATTCAAGGTAGCGCCGGCGCCGCTGCCCGACTATTCGAAATGGTCTTCCGCGATCAGTACGTATACGACGGCCGTCGCCGAAGAAATGGCGCTGGGCAAGAAAGATATGAACACGGCGATGCGCGAGCAGGAGGAAAAGGCGAACAAAGCGATCGACGAATTGAAAAAGGCACGTTAGCCATCGGGCGGGATTCGAGCCTTCTTCAGCGGATTTGCGGCGAGTCGGTTCCGTATACCGGGGACGCTCCGAATCGGAAGCCGCGGAGCAATAGCGCCGTTCCCGGATCGCCGGCCGGGCTTTACTTTTCGCGCAAACTTTGTATCATTATACTAATTACCTCAAACGATACAAGGAAGGTTGAACCGAATGGACGCGAAAGAAGCTAACAAGACGGCGACGGCCTCGAATTTCATCAAAACGATTATGGCCGACGATTTGAAAGCAGGCCGGGTGAACACGATCGTGACCCGCTTTCCGCCGGAGCCGAACGGCTATTTGCACATCGGGCACGCGAGAGCGATCACGATCAATTTCGAGCTGGCCGCCGAATTCGGCGGCCGTACGAATTTGCGGTTCGACGATACGAACCCGACGAAGGAAGACGTCGAATACGTGGAAGCGATCAAGAAAGACATCGAATGGCTCGGCTTCGAATGGGACGGGCTCCATTTCGCATCGGACTACTTCGATGAGATGTACGAGCGGGCGCTGCTTCTGATCCGCAAAGGGAAGGCGTACGTGGACGAGCAGACCGCCGAGCAAATTCGCGAGACGCGCGGCACGTTGACCGAACCGGGGAAGGAAAGCCCGTATCGAAACCGGCCCGCAGAGGAAAGCCTCGAGCTGTTCGAACGGATGCGCAAAGGGGAGTTCCGGGAGGGCGAGAAAGTGCTGCGCGCGAAAATCGACATGGCGTCGCCGAACATCAATATGCGCGACCCGGTCATTTACCGGATTTTGCACGCGAAGCATCATAATACCGGAGACAAATGGTGCATTTATCCGATGTACGCGTTCGCGCATCCGCTCGAGGACGCGATCGAAGGCGTCAGCCATTCGCTCTGCTCGCTCGAGTTCGAGGATCAGCGGCCGTTTTACGACTGGGTCATCCGCGAATGCGAGACGCCGAACGTCCCGCGGCAATACGAGTTCGGCAAGCTGTACATTACGGGTTCGATCAGCGGCAAGCGCCATATTCGGAAGCTGATCGAGGACGGCGTGCTGGACGGCTGGGACGATCCGCGGGTCATGACGATCAGCGGCATGCGGCGCCGCGGCTTTACGCCGGAAGCGATACGCGCGTTCATTCGCGAAACCGGCGTTTCGAAAAGCAACGGAATCGTCGACTCCCGCATGCTGGACCACTTTATCCGCGAAGATTTGAAGCTGAAGGCGCCCCGGACGATGGGGGTGATCCAGCCGCTTAAAGTCGTCATCGTCAATTATCCTGAAGGGCGAACGGAGTGGCTGGACGCCGAAAACAACGCGGAAAATCCGGAGATGGGGAGCCGGCAAATCCCGTTTTCGCGCGACATTTATATCGAGCGGGACGATTTCATGGAGCATCCGCCGGCCAAATACCATCGGCTGTTTCCGGGCGGCGAAGTGCGGCTGAAGCACGCCTATTTCATCAAATGCGTAAACGTCGTGAAGGATGCGGACGGCAACGTGACCGAGCTTCACTGCACATACGATCCGGAAACGAAGAGCGGCTCCGGCTTTACCGGGCGCAAGGTGAAGGGAACGATTCACTGGGTCGAGGCGACGCGGGCGGTGCCGGCGGAATTCCGGCTGTACGAGCCGCTTGCGGCGGAAGGCAAGCCGGAAGAGGAGGAAGCGGAGGGGGAAAGTGGCGGCGGTTTTTCCGGCTCGCGCGCGCTCAATCCGAATTCGCTTACGATCGAGCGGGGCTTCGCGGAGCCGCAGATGAGCGCCGCGAAGGCGCACGACAAGTTTCAGTTTTTCCGGCACGGCTACTTCAACGTGGATCCGAAGCATGCGGCCGCCGGCAAGCTCGTATTCAACCGCATCGTTTCGCTGAAAAGCTCGTTCGACGTATAATATGCTCGGAACGGGATTCGGCCTATGGAAAGGGCTGCCAACGTCCGTAGGGACGGGCAGCCCTTTTCGTATCGGCGGACTTACGCGTTGGACAAAACCGGTTCGCGTGACGCGGAGACGGAAGGTCGGGCGGTAACGCCTCCGCTTCTTTTATGATACGACGTATAGGAGCCGGCGATTAAGGCGAACCCGATCAAAAACATCAGCCACCCGCTTGCCGGATCGCCGACCGCGATGCCGGAATACATCGCGCCGAGCAAATCGAACGTCAGACCGGCGTAAGCCCACTCCTTGACCCGCGGGAAGCCGGGCACGAGTATCGCGGCGATCCCGAGCACCTTGGCGATGCCGAGAAACGGAAGCAAGTAGGCGGGGTACCCCAAATGGTCGAATAAGGCGACCGCCTCGGGAACGGACAATATGTCCGGGATCGAGCCGACAAGCATCAGAGCGGACAACAGTCCGGTAAAGCACCAATACGACACCGTCCATTTTTTCATCGCGAAACATCCTCCTTGGATTTTGGGTTGACTCCGTCGCTTTTCAAACCAATGTCGCCAATTGCTTCTCCAGCCGGTCGAGCGTCTGTTTGGCGCCTTCGATCGCTCCGTATTCCTGAACCGCCTTCTGCAGCTCCTCGATCGATTTGAACACGGACCGCATCGTCAGCTCCGTCCGTTTGCCGTTTGCCTTGAACGTCACGGTCACCCGGAAATGCTCATCGTCTTCGCCGTCGCCGTGGGAGTAAACCAGCTTTTCGGGCTCCGCGACTTCGATGTACGTAATTTTGTTGTCGTAATCGACCCCGTTCGGACCGTGCATGACGTATCGCCAGACGCCGCCCGGCCTGGCGTCGAATTCGCTAGTCGTAATCGTGAAGCCTTGGGGCCCCCACCAATTCGACAAATGGTCGGGATCGGTCCACGTTCGGAACACGAGCTCGCGCGGAGCGTCGAAATAGCGGTTTACAACGATTTCGCGGTCGACGACCGAAGTCGTCGTTTCGCTTGCGGCATTTCCTTGGTTCATGTTACATCGTCCTCCATACTCGTAATTGGTTCGAGGTTTGCCGGCTTGCCGCCCGCAAACTCGATCTGTTGACCTTAATATACCTTATTGGGAATATTCCCGTCAAGGAATATTTTAATTTTATTTTCGAGTTGACGAAGTTCCAATAAGTTTGCAACAACTGTTAACATCTTGCTAATTTAGGCTAAATCCATTTCGTCCCGTTCCTTTTACGATTGAACTGCGGCGCTGACGCCGGATGAATCGCCGGAACGAAACGATTGCGCGGCGCCTAGTCGAAGCGAGCGGAGGTGAACCGAAGCGGAACGAACGTCGGGATAAGACGAAAACAGGGGCGTTGGGAGCCTGCTTTATTTATGTAAGCGCTTCCTGAAAATCGCAGCCATTTAAACGAAGGAGAGTGAACAACCATTCGTTTCGCAAAAGTGCTTGTCGTATCGATCGCCGTCTGTTTGGCGGGCGGATCGTCATTGTGGCCGTTTACGCCTGCAAAGGCGGAATCGAACGAAAAACCGACGAATGTTGCACTCGGACATATGCCGGTCATTCATAAACCGGATGCCGACGTGCAGGCTCAGCTGAACATTCCGGATACCGGGTCTCCCGCGGCGGATGCGTATAAAATGACGGACGGGATCGCGGCCAACGGAGCCGATTGGAGCGATTCGACCTGGTTCAAGTTTTATCGCGATTCGATGCGCGAAGTCGTGGTTGATTTGGAGGCCGTCCATACGGTCGACAGCTTGTCCATGACGTTCGCCCAGCGCAGCGACGTGGGGATCGCTCCTCCGCTGCATGTGCGCTACTACGCGTCGAACGACGGAATCCATTATGCGTTTTTGGGCAAGGTGGAGCCGAGCGTTCCTTTATATTTCGAGAACGTAAAGCCGGGAACGGCGAATAAAGACGTTCATAAAAAGACGTACAAGCTCGACCGAATCGCCGGAAAGCCGATGCACATCCAGGCCCGGTATATCAAAATGACGTTCGTCGTCGAATTCAACTGCTGGGCGGACGAGATCGAAATCATGGGCAGACCGGGCGTTGCCTCCGGAGCGGAAGCGCCCGTCTCCCAGCCGGACCCGGACAACCCGATCGTTCATGCGTACCCGCCTCCGGGGTCGGAGGCGGCGTCGAAAATCCGCGATCAGTTCCTTCTTCCGACGGGCGCTTACCGCATTCCCGAGGTGACGAACTGGACGAAACCAAAGATGATCTCCGTGCTCGGCTATAAAGACATGTACGGGAACTATACCGATTGGTTGTTCGACGATATTTTGTTTGCGACGGTATCGGCCATCATAACGCCTTCCGGCTTCGACGCGAACGGTATGGGAGTTTTCGCGAATATGGCCGATTACAATTCGTATCTCGACTTCTCGTTCCGGCCGGCGACGCAGCTCGGAGCAATAAACGAAGCCGCGGGCGAGCTGAACGCGCTGCTTGGCACGAACCGCAAAGTACGGATCAATATGGCGATTCCGAAACTGACGCCGAGCGCCGATTTCGGCGACGTTCGGGGGGACGGCAGCCGGTTCAGCCTGCTGCCCGAGGACTTCCGCGACAAAGTGCCCGATCCCGAAAGCGAAGCGGGTCGGATGGAAATGATGCGCCTCGCCTTGGAAAACCGGAAGGAGGCGCTTCGTTGGTACATCGACGAAGTCGAGCGCCGATTCAAGGAGGCGGGCTATGCCAATCTGGAGCTGAACAGCTTTTATTGGAACCCGGAGCGCTTGTTCGGCGGGGGCGATATCGAGTTGATCCGGGGAACGGCGGCGTACTTAAAAAGCAAATCGTATTTCTTCACCTGGATCCCGTATTTATCTTCGCTGTCGCCGTACATTTGGAAAGAGCTCGGATTTACGTCCGCTTCCATTCAGCCGAACTATGCGTTCAATTTGTATAAAAAGGGCGTACTTCCGGCAACGGCCGGGTTCGCCAAAAAAGTGGGAGCAAGCGTCGAGATCGAATACAACGACTACAATACGCTCGCGCAGTATATGAATTTCGGCGTTGCGTCCGGCTATATGGAGCAAACGTTCCATACGTATTACTTGGCGACAACGCCGATCGTGGACGGTGCGAATGCGTTCGTCCCCCTGGATCCGGACAAGCGTGCGGACGCCATGTCGATGATTCGACGGTCCGTTTACGATCGCCTGTACGAATACGTCAAAGACAAGTACGAGCTGCGATTTACGATGCGGTTGACCGCCAATACGGCGGATGCCGATCATATCGTCGTCACCCCGGGCATTACGCTGGCCAACCATTATGTAAGCGGGGAGTTCACCGTTCATTACGATCCGGCCAAAACCGAATTCCGGTCATGGTCGGCGGCCGAAGGGCTGGCGGGAATAGCGAGCGTTGCCGTAAACGAAGAAGCAAACGGCGTACTGCGTATCCGGTACCGGGTCGAAGACGAAAACGACGCCTTGTTCGGCGATCTCGTCAAAAAGCAGGATCCGTACGGCAGCGCCGTGGAAACGGTCCGACTCGTATTCGCCAAAAAACCGGAGGTGCCCGTCTCGGAAATCGGCGGAAGACTGTTCGTTATCGGCAAAGACGGACAAATGACGGATAAGGACGGCCGCATGTACCGGAATTGGAGTGCTACCGACATCGTGCCGGGTTCTCCCGAAGATATCGTGGTAAAAGCCGACGATGCCGTAAGGAGAGCCGAGGCGAGCAAGCTTGCCGCCGATATTGCGGCCGCCCGTCGGGCCGTTTCCCTTCTGCCCGACAGTCCGTTGAAGACGTCCGCCGCCCTGCGGTTGGAAGCGGCGGCGATCGGGCGCCTGCAGGAGCTCCTTTCGCAGTTTGCCGAGCGCGGACTCATCGATAACAAAGGAATCGCAGGCAGCTTGTCCGCCAAGCTGGAGCAAGGCAATCTGAAGGCGTTCGCGAACGAGGCGTCGGCCCAACGCGGCAAACATATCTCCGTCGATGCGGCCGACGTTTTGTTGGAATTGGCCGAGGCGATGCGGGAATAGAGCGCTTCGCCGCCCCTTTTCGAGTTTGTGACGCGTCCCGTCCAGTGCGGGCGCGTCATTTTTTTTTGCTGCGGTAAAAAGACGGGGGTACCCCTTCCAATTTTTTGAACGCCCGGCTGAACGCATGGATGCTTCCGAATCCGACGCGCTCCCCAATTTCGGTTAAAGGGATATCGGTGAATTGGATCAATTGCTTGGCTTTTTCGATTCTCGCCAGTTGATGATAGCGGATCGGGGAAATGCCGAACGCGTGCTTGAACAGATGGATGAAATAGTAGGTGCTGAGATTGGCCATTTCCGCCAACTGCTCGACCGATAGCTCCGCATCGAGACGATGGTTCAAATAATTTTTTACCGTCGTCAGCTGCTGCCAATGGGAGTGCAGGTGGCTGTTCTGGTTCCATTGATGCTCCCGCAGCAGATGAATCCACAGCTGGATAAAGGCGCCTTTGGCGAACGCTTGGGAATGGGGCATTCCGAGATTGAAATCGTGAATGAGGTCGAGCAGCATCTTTTCGAACGCGATCGGATTTTGCAGCCGAATGTACGTCGGCAACTCGTACGGCGGGGCCGAGCATTCGTCTTCCCGAAACCAGGACATTTCGTGGGAAGCGATTTCATTCAACGGCTTGAACGACACTTTCACGTCCGGGCTGTCGGGCTTGTAGTACAAGTCGAAATGGATGTGCGGCTGACGTACCGGGGCGGTCCCGCGGTTGTAAATGGAATGACGCTGCTTCGGCTTGAACAGGAAAATATCTCCCGGCTTGCCGTCGTATACGTCGTCCATCACCGTAATGCGGACTTCTCCCGATTTGATGTATAGAAGCTCGTAATCGAACAGGACCCTCTCTTTGATCAACCAGCCCGGTATGATCTCATTATCGAGCGCGACCCGGATATACGGGGACAAACGGTTCAAATCCAACGCCGATCACCTGCTTGTACGGAATTGCTTACCATTATATGTATGGCGTCCAACTATCGCAATACCGGTTAACCGAAATGCCGAGCTTTTCGCAACAACTGTTAAAATCTTGCTAATGCGGGCTAAATCCACCGAGGAACATTTCGATTAGCATAGGGGTAACCTACCCGCGAAAGGAGGGATCCCATGCAGAATCGGATGCCCGATTGGGCCGCCGGCTTGCTGGAGACGGTCGGCCAAGACGAGCTGTCCGTCACTTGGACGGATTCGACCGATGCCGGACGAGGGGAAAGCCGTTCGGCGATCGTCTCGGTCCGATGGAACGGTCCGCCCGGGGAAGCGGATCGAGTATGGCTGCGCATGAAAGTGGATCCGGAGGCGAAGCTCGTATGGAAGCCGCATTTGTGTCCGCAAGACGGCATGGTCATCGGCGACAGCGTGTTTCGCTCCCCGGCCGTTATATTCGAACGCGGCGCGGCCCTATTCGCCCTCATTCCCGATCTTCGCCATCTCGGGAAACGCCGACAAATTCCGCACGTGATGGATTATGTGCTGCGCGAACGGGAGCTGTTCTACGGGCTGGCGCATTACGAAAAGCACGGTCATGTGTACCATCGGCTGACGAATCGTCGTTTTCCGGTTCATCCCGGCCGGGAGCTGTTCCGGTTTTATATCGTCTTGTGGGACGGCGCCGGCGGCAGACGGACGCTGACTCCGGTCGGCAGCTGGCTGTGGGGCGCCTTCGCCCGTCCGGACGCCGCCTTGCCCGCCGGCGCGGAAGCGATCGGGCCGGCCGTATCGGAGGCGTTGCGGGAGCTGGAGCCCTATGTGACGCACGCGTACGACTGGGCGTTTCGGAGGTGGGGCGACCTGGTCTGGCACGAGTTCGAACTGGATGGCAAGGCGGTCGGAGGCTGCGTCTTTATCGTCCGGGCGCGACAAGCGCCGGGACTGGGCATGGAAGTCCGTTGGCGCGAGCGGAAAAGCATATGGAACCAGGCGTGGTTTTGCAGTTTGCGAAGCGCGTACGGCTATAGGCTGTGGGGGGAAGCCAGACGGGATGCCGACCTCGTTCGGCGCGCGAATTTGGCGAAGCAATTTGCTTTGGCGGCTCCCCTCAACAACGGCTTGTTTCCTTCGGTGTTCGCGGCGGACGATCAAGGCAAGTGGGAGAACGGCCGATGGGGATTTTCGGACCGGCGTCCTCCGGGGCATGACGAGTATGCGCATCTGCTCGACATGTCGTGGACATGCCTATGGATGTTGAAATGGTACCGGGATATCGAGGCGGACACGCGTTTGCTGGAGTACGCGCAAGCTTATGCCGAACGGCTGCTCTCGCTGCAGGACGAATCGGGAAGCTTCCCGGCGTGGATTCATCCGGCGACGGGGGACATATCGGCCGTTTTGCGGCACAGCCCGGAGACGTCGATGCACGCTTTGCTGCTGGCCCGGCTGTATGCGATTACGGGCAATTCCGTTTATTTGGCCGCGGCGGAGAAAGCGATGGCGTTTGTGCGTAAAGTTGCGATGCCGGAAGGACGCTGGGAAGACTTCGAGACGTATTGGTCGTGCGCGGCCGAATGGGAAGGCAAACGCGAAGGGGCGAAGGACGCCCGCAGCGGCTTGTACAACCAGTGCACGTTCTCGATGTATTGGACGGCCGAAGCGTTCAAGGAGCTGTACGCCGTCACGGGCAAAGCCGATTATTTGGCCGACGGGGAAAAGGCGCTGTCCGAGTTATCCTTGTACCAGTCCGTATGGAACCCGGCCTATATGAGCATTCCCGCGCTCGGCGGTTTCGGCGTCATGAATTCGGACGACGAATGGAACGACGCCAGGCAAAGCTTGTTCGCGTTGACGTATTTCGGCTATTACGGCATAACCGGCAAGCGCGAATACGCCGAACGCGGACTTTGGGCGATGAAAGCGTCGTTTTATATGATGTATTGCCCGGAAAATCCGGAGGTTCGGCAGCTGTACGAACGGAAGCATCCTTTCTTCGGCGAACGGGATTACGGCTTCGAGATGGAGAACGCCCATCACGGGGGCGATTCGGACGACGGCATCGTCGGCGAGTTCGCGATTTTCGATTGGGGGAACGGAGCGGCTTCGTCAAGCTTGGCGGAGCTGCTGTTTCGTATAAAGCCTTATGGGGAGGGTTTCTATGATCCGCGGAAAATGGAGTAGGCTGACGACCGGGGCGTTGGCGGTCGTCGTTGCCGCCGGTTTGGCGGCATGCAGCAAGAAAGGAGGGGACGGCGCGGATGCCGATACGCGGCAGGCCGAGAGCGGCAATGGCAAGAAAACGCTTACGATCGATTGGCTGACGTACCAATACGGTCCGGTCGACGAGAGCTCGGCCAGCAAAAAGCTGCTGGAAGAAACGTTCAACGTCAAATTCAACATTTGGTATTTGGACGTGACGAAGCGGGAGGAGCTGTTGGGCGCCAAAATGGCCGCGGGCGAATTTCCCGACTTCATGACCGTGTACAACGGAGCCGATTTGGCCAAATTCGTCGATCAAGGCGTTGCCGTAACGTTCACCGACGAAGAGCTTGTCAAGTATATGCCGAATTACAAAAGGCTGGTCGACAAATACGATCCGCAAGCATGGAAATATGTGAAGCGCAAAGGCGAATATATGGGCATCCCGAGCTTGAATACCGACGGCGTATACGGATGGGCGGTCGCCTGGAGGAAAGATTGGCTCGATAAAACGGGCATCGCGAAAGTGCCCGAAACGCTCGACGAGCTGAAGGAAGCGATGATCCGGTTCCGAAACGACGACCCGGACGGCAACGGAAAAAAGGATACGTACGGCATGTCCAAAACCGGCATGCAGCAAGTGTACGGCGCCTTCGGCATTTATCCGGAATTTTGGACCGAGCGCGACGGCAAGCTCGTCTGGAGCGGCATAACGCCGGAAGCGAAAAAGGCGCTCGAGGTGCTGCGGCAAATGAAGAAGGACGATCTGATCAGCCCCGAATGGGTGCTTCCGAACGGCGAAAATACGGGCGGCTACTGGGCGGTGTCGAACGATTTCGTCAACGGCAAAATCGGCTTGTCGTCCCACGGGGCCTACTATCACTGGGCGCCGGCCATTCCGGAGAAAAGCTTTCCCGGCGGCGACAACGTGAAGCTGCTCGCCGAGACGAACCCGAAAGCCCGGATCGCTTACGGCAAGCCGGTCAAAGGTCCGGACGGGAAAGCGGGCGTTCCCGCTCCGGGGATGACGGGCTCCGTCTACATGGCGTTCGGCAAAGACGCGAAAGACCCGGAACTCAAGCACCGGATCATGCAAATTTGGGACGCCCTCTACGGCGATTACGACTTGTTCATGAAAGCCAAATTCGGCACGCTCGACCAAACGTACGTCATGAACGGACTGCAGCCGAAAATGAAAGACGAATACAGCAAAAACGACGCGCAAGCGAAGCTCGGCCTGCATATTACGTTCACGCCGTTCGCCCAGCCGGAATTCGCCGAAAGATGGTCGAAGCCGGAAGATCGCGAAGCGACGGACAAG
The DNA here is from genome assembly GCF_036577625.1 of Paenibacillus sp. GYB003. Lineage (NCBI taxonomy): Bacteria > Bacillati > Bacillota > Bacilli > Caryophanales > Paenibacillaceae > Paenibacillus > Paenibacillus sp. GYB003. The sequence goes on from NZ_JARBDC010000057.1 coordinate 59,998, forward strand.
CTGTTCAAGTACGAGAAAGGATCGATCGCCAATGCGCTCAAAGCCCCGCTGCCGTCCGAATCGAAATATTACAAAAACTTGGTGGAAAAATTTCAGCGGGAAACGTACGCGGCCATTATTAACGGCGACAAGCCGCTGGACGACTTCGACAAATTCGTCGAGCAGTGGAAGAAGGACGGCGGCGACCAATTGACCAAAGAAGCGAACGAATGGTATCAGTCGTTGAAATAAGCCGATTCGAGAATCGGGGAAGCGGCCGACGGATCTTTATTGGCCGTTTCCTTCTTTTCATTCAGGAAGGAGCGAACGTCATGAGCGGCGTCACGACCCGGGAACGGGCCGACGGACCGGGCAAAACGGCAAGTCTGTTGAAGGCGTATTGGAAAAACCGTTATTTGTTTTACATGCTGTTCCCGTGCCTGATCTTTTTTTTCGTGTTCAAATATTTGCCGATGTACGGCATTATTCTCGCATTTAAAGACTATCGGATCGTGGACGGCATTTTCGGCAGCCCGTGGAACGGATTGGACAACTTTCGCGAGCTGTTCTCGGGCCGGGATTTCCCGCGCGCGTTCCGGAACACGATTATATTGAGCCTGTACAAGCTCGTATTCGGCTTTCCGGCACCGATCGTTCTGGCCCTGCTGTTGAACGAGCTTCGCGTCATCGTATTCAAAAAAATCGTCCAGACGCTGAGCTATTTGCCGCACTTCCTGTCCTGGGTCGTGCTGGCCGGCGTCTTTATGGAGATCTTTTCGCCGACTCGCGGAGTCGTCAATTATTTCATTTCGTCGCTCGGGCTCGAGCCGATTTTTTTCTTCGGCGATCAGTCCTGGTTTCGGACGCTGCTTGTCGGAACCGAAGTTTGGAAAGGCGTAGGCTGGGGGTCGATCATTTACTTGGCGGCGCTCTCCAACGTGGACCCGTCCTTATACGAGGCGGCGGTCGTCGACGGGGCGAGCCGCTGGAAGCAAACGCTGCATATTACGCTTCCTTCGCTCGTTCCGGTTATTACGATCATGTTCATCTTCGCCGTCGGCGGCATCATTTCGGACGATTTCGATCAAATCTTCAACTTTTACAACGAATCCGTCTACGAAGTGGGCGACGTGCTCAGCACGTATACGTATCGGCTCGGGATCAAGGAGATGGAGTACGGCCTCGCGACGGCGTCGGGCTTATTTACGACCGTGATCGCTTTCGCGCTCATCCTGATCACCAATTTGATCGTGAAACGGTTCAGCGATTACGGAATCTGGTAAGGAGGAAGCCCGGACATGACCATGACCGTCGGCAAAAAGTCGGCATTGGAACGAACGTTCGACCTGTTCAACGTCGTCCTGTTATCGTTGTTCGCCTTTTCGGCCGTCTATCCGTTCATTAACGTCATCGTCGTTTCGTTCAGCACCCCGGCCGCCGCCAATCAATACGGCCTGAAGCTGTGGCCGAAGGAGACGACGCTGGAGGCGTACAAAATCGTCTTTTCCAACAAAATGATATGGACCGGTTACGGCAATACGCTGTTCCGGACGGTGCTCGGGACGGCCATGAACGTGCTGTTTACCGTTCTTTGCGCGTATCCGCTGGCCAAACGGCATTTGCCGAACCGAAACGGTTATACGTCGTTTATCGTGTTCACGATGTTTTTCAGCGGCGGGCTTATCCCGAACTACTTGTTGATCAAAGAGCTCGGCCTGCTCGACAATCGGATGTCGCTCATTCTGCCCGGATTGATCGCGGCGTTCACGATGATCATCGTACGCAACTTTTTCATGTCGCTGCCGGAAGAAATCGAGGAATCCGCCAAAATCGACGGTGCGCACGACATCCGCATCCTGTTCTTTATCGTGCTCCCCGTTTCGATGCCGATCGTCGCGACGATTTCGCTCTGGTATGCGGTCTCGCATTGGAACGCCTGGTTCGACTCGCTGTTGTACATTCAGTCCCCCGACAAGGCGGTGCTAGGCAACGTATTGCGCAAAATTATTATCGAAGGCTCGCCGCAATTTCAGGAATACGATAATTACGATCCGTCCAAGCCGCAAAACCTGGTGACGCCGGACATTATCCGGGCCGCCACGATCATGGTGGCGACCGCGCCGATTTTGTGCGTGTATCCGTTTATTCAAAAATATTTCGTAAAAGGCGTTATGATGGGATCGCTGAAAGGGTAAACCCCGAAAGCGGGGAGAGCCGGAAACGCTCGGCCGGTCGCCGCCGACATTTGGCAGACATAACGGACAACGGGGACGGAATAGGATGTGGCGATGCGCTGCGCTGCGAAAAGCGGAGGGGGAGGTTGTCGAAGCATGAGGGGTTACGTACCTCGGGAAATGATTCGGAAGCAGCTTCGCTGGGAATGGGTTCATACGAACTTGTATCGCATATTGGAACGGGACAACCCGTTTCCGAACTTGCGTCCGACGATCGCCGGACTTGCCCTGGCTCAAGAACGGCAAATCCGCGAGCTCGAAAAGCTGGCCGGCGCGCACGGCGTCGATATGCCGACCGGACGCGCCAGGGTGCAGTACCGTCCGTTTGCGGACGCCGTCGACGAGCTGCTGGACCGGGAATACCAATTGCTGCACGAGTACGAGAGCCTGAAGGATTATTTTTTGTCGGGAACGCCGTACGTTCCGGGCTTGCATTCGCTTGTCGACAGTCAGACGGAACAAGTGAATGCGCTCATGCAGTTGAAGCAGGCGGTGCAGGCGGGCAAGCGGCGCCAAAGCGAGGAAGCGAAGCCGGATTACATATTGGAGCCGGGCTTTCGTCTCGAGCGGGTCGCCTCCGGATTGACGTTCCCGACGGAGATCGCTTTCGATGACCAAGGAAACCGGTATGTGACGGAATCGGGATACGCGTACGGCACCCCGCCCGGAAAAGGCAGGGTGCTGCGAATTGAAGAGGGCGGCTCGACGACCGAGGTGGCAGGCGGCTTCGGCGGGCCCGTTACCGGAATCGTATGGCGAAACGGTGACTTTTACGTGGCGGAGGGCGCGATCGGCGAGGAGCACGGAAAAGGCTGCGGTCAAATTACGAAGGTTTACGCCGACGGCCGCCGCGAGACGATCGTTACCGGACTTCGGACATGCGGCGACCATTTTACGGGCGACGTGGAGGTCGGACCCGACGGCAGGCTGTATTTTTCCGTCGGAACCGCCACCAATTCCGCCGTAATCGGCACGGATAACGCCGCCTGGCTGAAGCTTCATCCGGGATTTCACGACGTACCCGCCGCCGATACCGTGTTGAACGGCATAAATTTCATTTCGCCGAATCCGCTGTCCGAGCAGCGGGAACCGGTCGTGACCGGCGCATACAAGCCAGTCGGCGTGCCGAGCCGCGACGGGGAAACGATCGGCGGCAGCTTGCTTGCAAACGGCGTCATCTACAGCTGCAATCCGGACGGCAGCGATTTGCGCGTGGTCGCGCACGGACTGCGCAATCCGTTCGGTCTCAAATTTTCGCCGTTCAACGGAAACATGTACATTACGGATAACGGGGCGGACCCCCGGGGAAGCCGGCAAATTCGGCAGGACTGGGACAACTTTTGGGAAATCGCTCCGGGCGGCTGGTACGGGTTTCCGGACTTTTTCAGCGGACTGCCCGCAACGCAGCCCCATTTCCATATGTACGATCAGGCGAAGCCTACGTTTTTGCTGAAACGCCACCCCGAGCTCGCCGGTCAGCCGCTCGTCCGGTTTCAGCCGCACAGCGCTTCGCACAAATTCGATTTTTGTACGAACGAGGCGTTCGGCCGGCCTGGCGACATTTACGTCGCGCAGCTGGGCGCCAGCCGCTCCGAGCCGGGGGAGAAGCTGACCGGGTACAAGGTCGTCCGCGCCGATCCGGCAACGGGCCAAATATTCGATTTTCTGGTCAACCGGAAAGGGGAGACGAACACGGCAGGCCCGATTCGCCCCGTCGCGGCCAAATTCGGCCCGCGCGGCGACGAGCTGTACGTGGTCGATTTCGGCATGCTGTCGAAGCCGCAGCCCGGTACCGGCAGCTTGTGGCGCATCGTCCGGAGCCGATAGCATTTGTTCTCGATGGCGGGCGGTGCGGCGACCGTTACAAACGGGAAAACGGCAACGGCTGCTTCCGACGAAATGAGCGACCCGGCAATTCGGCAATCGAGAAGAAGCTTCGTCGCATGTTACGCGGTATAATGGACGAAGTACATCGAAACGGGAACGCCGCGAACGTATCCCGCCATGCCGAAGGGGGCTGCGAACTCATGAAGCTGTCCGGTCAGCAGCAGGTGCTCGACTATTTGAACAAGCTGGACCATCCTTTAAAACAAGAAATCGAAGCGGTGCGAAACGTCATTTTAAGCGCCGACAATTCGATTACGGAGCATATCAAATGGAATGCGCCGAGCTTTTGCCATAACGGCGACGACCGGATCACGTTTCATTTGCGGGGGGCCGGACCGATCCGGCTCGTCTTTCATTGCGGGGCCAAGGCGAAGAAACGGCAGGGGCAGGGGCGTTTGTTCGAAGACGGGACGGGGCTTCTGGACTGGGTGACCGACGATCGCGCGACCGTCGTCTTCGCCGATATGGCCGACGTGGAAGCGAAGAAGGATCAGCTTGCTGTAGTGGTGGCGAAATGGCTGGAAGCGGCGGCCGTATAATCGACTTGCGATGCGCGGCAGGAAATGGCGGCCGTCATTCGTACCCGATACGACCGCCGGGTTCCGATTCCGCGGATATGACCGAATGCAGCCAGGACGTTACCCGTTCGTAACCACTCCGCCGGTCACGTGAATGAACTGCCCGGATACGTACGAGGAGTCGTCGGAAGCCAAATAAACGTAAGCGGGCGCGACTTCGTAGGGCTGCCCCGCGCGCTTCATCGGCGTTTTGGCGCCCCAGCCGGCGACTTGCTCCGCCGGGAACGATGCCGGTATGAGCGGCGTCCATATCGTCCCGGGGACGACGCCGTTGACGCGAATGCCTCTGCCGTGCAGCGATTTGGACAACGAACGGGTAAAGGCGACGATCGCCCCTTTCGTCGCGGAATAATCGATCAGCTGTTCGTTGCCTTCGTAGGCGGTAAGCGAAGCGGCGTTAATGATCGTTCCGCCGCGCTTCATGTGGGGCAACGCCGCTTTGGTCAAATGGAACACGGAGTAGAAGTTCGTTCGGAACGTACGCTCCATTTGTTCGGCCGTAATGTTTTCCAGGCGGCTTTGGACATGCTGCTCGGCCGCGTTGTTGACCAGGATATCGAGCTTGCCGAAATGCCGGATCGTCTGCTCTACGACGCCGGCACAAAACGATTCGCTGCCGATATCGCCGGCGATCGACAGGCAGCGTCTTCCTTTTTGTTCCACGACCTGCTTCGTCAGCTCCGCGTCTTCATGCTCGTTCAAATAGACGATGGCGACGTCGGCGCCCTCCTTGGCGAAAGCGATCGCGATTGCGCGGCCTTGTCCGCTGTCACCTCCGGTTACGATCGCCGCCCTGTCCTTCAGTTTTCCGCTGCCGATGTAATTCGGATTATCGAAAACCGGCTTCGGGCTCATGAGCGATTCGATCCCGGGCTGACGTTCCTGACTTTGCTGCGGATACGGGGGAACCGGGCGAAGCGCCGGATCCGTCGGATTCGGATGCTGCGTTGTCGTCGTTGTCATCGATCGTTCTCCTTATGTTGGAATAAAATCGGGATGCGGGACCTGCGCGGTCTGCACGTCCAGCAATACCGGCTTGTCGCCGTCCCGCGCGGCAAGCAGCGCGTCCTCCAGTTGACCGACCGTCGCGATGCGAACTCCGTTCCAGCCGCACGCTTTCGCGACTTGAACGAAATCCGGATTCGAGATCGCGACGCCTTCCGGCCGAAGCCCCTTCATCCGCATTTTGTCATGCTCCATCTGCAAGGTGCCGTTATTGAACACGACGACGATAATCGGAAGCTTATACCGCGCGGCCGTAATCAGGTCGGCGAGCACCATCCCGAGTCCGCCGTCCCCCGTCAAACAAACGACCTGCCGCCCCGGAAAGCAAAATTTCGCAGCCATCGCCGCCGGCAAACCGAATCCCATCGTCCGCCATCGGTCGGACAGCACGATTTCATGGCGCTTCGCCCGGAAGCCCCGCAAAAACCATAACGTCAAATCGCCTTCATCCAAGGCGACGATCGCGTCCTCAGAGATGAATCGCTCCACGGCTCGAACGATCGAGGCGGGGTGAAGCGGGGTCGCGACGACATTCCGCTCTTTTTCGTTTTGCTCGGCAAACGACCGCCTGCACTGCTCCACCTGCCGGATCCATTGCGCATTCGGCTCGTACCCGTTCAAGCCTTCAAGCCATTGCCGCAAAACGTCCGCCGGGTGACCGACGATTCCGATGTCGTAAACGGAAGGAGCCGCCCGGTCCGGACGATCCGTCAGCCGAATGACCAGCGCGCGATCCGAAACGAGCTCGTCCGGCCACGCCGCCGTTTCCACAGCCAAAACGACGTCCGCTTCCCGGTACAGCTCCGGCAAAAATGGATTGCCGCCTTCGCCGAGTCCGTTCACAAGCAGCGGATGCGAATCCGGCACGAGGCCTGCCGCCCCGTAGCCGTACGCGACGGCGCTGCCCCATCGGTCCGCCAATTGCCCGATAAGCTCCCGGGCGGGTCGCGCCCCGCTTCCCGCAGCCAGGAACGGCCGCTTCGCCGACCGCATGGCCAGCAAAGCGCGCCGCAAATCGTTCCGATCGGAGGCCGGAGCCGGCACAAGGATAGGCCCTTGCGTCGGCGCCGCCGTCGGCATGCCGAACACGTCGGACGGGACCGACAGATGCGAGACGGTGCGATGAATCGACGATACGGTCATCGCCTGCGTTAACGATTCGATTGCCGCGTCCGGATGTGCGACCATTTGGGTGTAAGACGACACGGCCTGCATCAATTGCTGCTGATTGATGAACTGCTTGTAGGGCGTGCCGATTTTGTTCAACGGCGCTTGCCCGGTTATGGCGAGCACCGGGGCATGATCCAAATAGGCGTCGCCCAATCCGGTAACGAGATTGGTCAGACCGGGTCCCGCCTGCGCCATGCAGACGGCGATCCGTCCCGTCAGCTTCGCCTCCGCCGAAGCCATCATCGCGGCAGCGGATTCGTGCTTGACCGAGACGAACTCGATCGTTTTTTGCCCGGCCAAAGCGTCCATCAGTCCGAATATGGCGTCTCCCGCGACGCCGTATATTCGTTTCGCTCCCCAAAGCTCGAGCTGCTCCGCGATCGCTTGGGCGACCGATCGGGGAGCGGGCGGACGGCGAGCTGCCGATCGATCGGAGCCGGGAATATTCGCGGCCTGCATCGTGGTCATGTGTCGATCCTTTCCCATTCGCATTTCCTTTAGTATGGCAAATCGAACCTACGATTATTTGCAGCCGAACAAGACGCCGACGACGAGCGGGGGAGCCGTTATCCCGCTGCGGCCCGCATTTCCGCGTACTGCCGATATGCATATTCGTCCGCGCACGCTTCGACCGGTAGACTGCGGTAATTCGCGGACCGTCGTACCGCGCCGGCCAGCGCGTCCCGATACGCCGCCAAATCGCCGCTCCGTCGAAAATCGGCCAGCGCATCGATCAAATGGTAGCATTCATGAAAAAAAATAAAATAAGGCAGCGCGCTTTTGCCCAGCTCGTATGCGGACAAAACGTCGCGTTCGTCCGCCGTCAGGAACCGGTCGTAAGGGATTTGAATATATATCGTCGCTCTCGTGCACTTTCGATCGATGCGAACGGAGCCCCCGTAAAACGGCCCCCACGATAAACGAAGCGAGCAGCGGATGCGAATCGGAAGCCGGCGGGACATCAGCTCCATTTGGCGCAGCAGCCGTTTCCGCCATACGCGCAGCCGTCCCGTTCGCCATTTTCGGCGGATCCTCCAGGTTTGAACCATCGCGCTCCCTCCTTTGCTTCCACCGTATATCGCAAAAGCGGGCGAAACAACGGCAAAATACAGGAAAAATGCGTTCCGTTCGACCCGCACGAGCAATTGGCACAAATTGGATTCGAATAACGAGCGTGCGCGTACAAATACTAATCCGGTACTTCAAAAAAATAACCGATTTTTGAAGGGAGCTTTGGCATGCCGGAAAACGAAAATGAAGTATTCGCCCCCGTCAAGATGAACAACGACCCGTACGACAGCCGCATGATCGCGGAAGACGGCGCCGATCCGATCGAAAGCGAAGAGGAAGACGCCATGGCCGCCATTAAAGGACATATCGAAAAACAAGATCTGGAAGGCCAATGAATCCGGAGGAGCCCATCTTATGAACAAACCGACGAAACCATCGACCAACCGGCAGCTTGAGCGAAACGATCGTCCCGATGGCGCGGCGAACGAAACCGATATTCGGCTCGAAGGTCCGGTTCATGCAAAGCATAATCGCAAGCTGGACAATTCCAAGATCGAAGTGAAATAAACCGAACGGCGAGGAAGAGGCATGACCATGTCGCATAACTGCTATTATTGCGAAAAAGAATCGGCCCCGGTGCACAGCATAACCGTATACGCCGAAGACGGCACTGAAGATCGGCTGGAGCTGCTGTGCAGCGAATGCTACGAGGAATGGCTGCTGGAGCAAAAAGGGTGACAATCCGGTTCGCGGCGTTCCGCAACCGAAAGAAGGAGACGATCGACGATGGCAAAAAGCAGACAGCATCAGGAAGCGCACGGCATCGGCCAAATCGCCGAGCAGCTGGAGCAGCAAGCGGAAGCGGCCGAGCAAATTCAGGGCGGGAGCGAAGCGGATCGTCGCGTGATCGCCGCCAGCCGGGAGCAGGATTCGGAAACCGAAGACGGCTTCGAGGCTTAATCCGCCCGGCTCTCGGACGAGTCCTGACATTAAGTTCCGGGTACGAAAAAAGACGGCGCCTCGCCGTCTTTTTTAGCGAGTGGAGCCTTTCGTCTGACGTCCGGCGTATCCTTATGCTGCCGGGTCGGAGAAATCGAACGAACGGGAAAACCTCCAGCTAACTCGCTCACCTAGTGGCGTCGTTCCGAATTACCGGGAGAAGCTCCGGTTAAAAATGGCGTTGTGTCGGCGAAAAGCACGCTATGAACGAATGTAGCGGGACAATTTCCCGTTGTTTTGTCCGGGAACGGGAAATCTATCGAAATTAGCGGGAGCATTTCCAGTTCGCTTCCCGCTCCGCTGCCGTTTCGACGGGCAAAAGTATCGGATTGCGCAGAAAAAACCGTCGGTTCTGACGGTTTTTTCTCTTATCTACATTTAACTTCGCTAAAGCACTAAGCGAACGAGCGACATACTTTGCCAAGAACAAGCTACGCTAAAACAAGGATGTACTCGTTAAGACACCCATGCCGGAGCGAAGTGCGGCTATCTGTTCCGGAGACGGTGTCCGAACCCGAACCCGAACCCGTACCCGTAACCGAACCCGAACCCGTACCCATAACCGAACCCGAACCCGTACCCGTACCCGTAACCGTAACCGTGTCCCTATGGCCAACGTCGGGGACTTATTTCTTTTGTTTCTCTACAGTAGTACGTTTATGGCAGCCGCGGCAACCGGGCGGACCCGATCGGTGGCTAACGAACTTTACGATGCTTATGGGCGGAAAAACGATCGTTCTTCAAGGCTAACGAATCTGTGCATCATTATTGAGCTGAAACATGAAGAAAACGATCCGATTTGCGGGAAATAACGTTACTGGGGTTCATTACAAATCCAAACCGCCGCATTGGCTCCGATAACGATCACTCGGTTCGTAAGCCGCATGTTTGAAACTAGAGGAGGCAATGCAGAAGGCGCCTCGCGGAAGCTCAAAAGGAGCAGGGAAGCCGAAACGTTTACGGACGTCTTTGGAGTCGTGTTGTAGCCCTAAGATCGAATCTAGTCAAAAACGCGACTTCACCGGCGGCCGGAGTCCAAGCTTCGTTCCCTCCGAAAGATCAAGCGCAACGGTTTGCACGCCAAAGAACCGTCCGGACGTTTTCCGGACGGCTTTTCATAAGCATACTGAAGATCAAGCCTGATGGCACCCAATTGGATCGGCTGCTCCCTATACGAGCCGATCGGGCAAACGAATGAACCTAAGTATCGTATTAGTGAACTTGAGTGCGCTGTTTTTGCGGTTTTTGCCCGTTTCTCTAAAATACTGACCACCATTTTATTAATGCGGAGTCCAAGTTCACTAATAATAAAAAAGGGCTCCCTATTGGTCTTACCCCCGTCAAGTAGACAGTAAAAAAAGAGGTTAATTTATACGGCGATCGCCATTCGGTACTCAACCGGAGAGCGGTCGCCGAGTTTTTTCTGAAAGCGTTCATGGTTATAAAACTCTAT